>JAGWKU010000082.1 GCA_028873375.1 Verrucomicrobiota bacterium | reverse complement strand
ACCGCCCTTTTGAGGCCATTTACGTCCATTCTCCTCAGTCGGCCCGCTTGGGCCGACCTCGTCAAATGGACCGTGGTGGCTTTGCCACCACTCGCAAATGGCCTCAAAATCATCGATTTTCCCGGGGAAAGCAGTTTTGCAACTGCCTCGTTCCATCGTTTTTATCATTGATCTCGGCCTGAAAGAGGCTTGTCCTCGAGAGATCTGGGTTATGCAACACCCGAAAAGATTTTACTTAAGAAGCCAGGGGGGGCAGTTGCCGAAACGGCCACGGTAGTAATCGATGGCGCCGGCGAGGCCGGCTTTGAGGCGTTTGAGTTTGGCGAGCCGCTGGGAGTTGGAAGGTAAGAGAATGAGCCGGGAGAGGAAATGCTGAGAAGAGCGGAAAAAGTAGTGGCGGAGCGTTTTTAGGAGTTCAGGACGGATGAGAGTGCGGTGCAGAGCTTGCCGTTCGGAGGGGGGAAGATTCCGCTCGAGCCAGAGGAGGCGGCTGCGCCACCAATAGTAATGAGAATGGGGTTTTCCACCGATAAAAGAGGCAGACACTTTATGCCACACTTTGGCTTCAGGAGCTGTCCAGATGGAAAATCCTTTCCGGCGAGCGCGGAAGCAAAAGTCGGTCTCTTCCCAAAAGAGGAAGAAACGGGGCTCGAGCAGGCCAATGGCCTCGGGAACAGAACGGTGCATGAGAAGCGCTGCGCCACAGACGTAGTCGACCGGTTGCATGTCGGTGTGGAGGTGAGCGGGATCTCCAGCAGAAAGAGATTCGAATTCGGCGATGGCTGGATTCCACCGGCCACCGAGGTGGTCAATCCGAGTGGGCTCGTGAGCGCGGAGAATTTTTGCGCCGAGGATTTTCGCTTCAGGCTGTTGTTCGGCTGCTCGCATAAAGGCATTGAGAAAGTCGGGATCGACGGTGGTGTCGTTGTTGAGGAGAAGGATCCACTTGAACGGCTTGGAAAGGGCCCACGAAATGCCGACATTGTTGCCGCCCGCAAAGCCGAGATTCTCGCCAGTTTCAAAGATCGGGACGTGAGGATGGGCCGCCCGAATGGCAGCGACGGAGCCATCTTGCGAGCCGTTATCGACGACGATCACGGAGAAGAGAGGATAGTCCACTTTTGTGAGTGAGTCCAAGCATTCGAGGGTGTCTTTTTTTCCGTTCCAATTGACGAGGATGATGCAAATCCGATCCCTCATCGGCATCTCCTGGAAAGTGTTTCCCAAGCTGCTTGCCGGTAAGTGATCGCTTGCTCTTGTGGATTGACTGCATGGGTGATGTCTCTCCCCACGATGATGATATCGCTTTGATTTTCGCCGACGATTTCTTCGACGGTGCGGTAGCGTTGACCGAGCGAGTCTTTTCCTTTTTTCAGTTTTACGCCAGGAGTGAAATGGAGGAAATTCGGTTGGTCGGAGAGTTTTCGGAGACTGATGAAGCCGATGACGAAGTCAGCGTGCTCTTCGGCGAGCTGGACCGTTTTGCGAGTATAGGCTCCTTTAGCCGTCGTGCCGGCGGAACTCATTTCGGCGATGAGGAGGAGGCCTCGCTGCTTAGGGGCTCCGATCTGTTTGAGGCCGTCGATGATGCCTGGACCAGGGACAATGTGGGCATTGATGAGATGGGCCCACTCGGCGATGCGATAGATCCCTTTGGCATATTGGAGTGAAGAGGTTTGGCCGATGTCGGCAAATTTCCGGTCTTCGAAGATGAGGAACTGGTGTTTGTCGGCGAGCATTTGGAGTTTATGGCCAAAATCGGGCGTGTAGTCTTCGAGGAGATCGACGTGGGTTTTAAGAACGCAGAGTTGAGGGCCGAGAGCATCGGCGAGTTCGAGGAGCTGTGTTTGGGAGGTGACGTCGAGAGCAACGGAGAGGTTCGTCTGCTTGCGCTCCATCAGTTGAAAAAGCCGCTGGGTGAGCGGGTGGCGAGTGAGAGAGGCTCGCTTGAGAAACGAGAGTTCAGCGGAGTTGGTGAGACTGGGTGAATGCAATGGCATCGGCGGCAGTTTTTTCATCGATTTTTTTCTTTTCCAGCAATGTGTGAATCATCGAAGAGAGTGTACAAACAGAATGGAGCTGAAGGGTTTTTTCAGCAAGAATTTTGCGCCCTCCTTGTTCCCGATCGACGAGGACGACTGCATCTTCGACGATAAGGCCTTCTTCCGCAAGTTGTTGCGCTGTCTCTAAAACGCTTTGTCCCGACGTGACGACGTCTTCGACGATGAGACACCGCTGCCCTTTTTGAAAGATCCCTTCGACCATCTTGCCAGTGCCGTGCGCCTTTTTTTCTCTTCGCTTGAGAATCATCGGGATGTTGTGGGCAATGGAAATAGCTGTTGCAAAGGGGAGCGCCGTGTAGGGGACGCCGCAGACGAGATCATAGGAGATATTGCGAGCTGCTCCGTGGAGAGATTCAGCAACGGCGACGAGGAGACGTGGATTGGAAATGGTTGCGCGGAGATCGACATAAATGGGAGAGCGGAGGCCGCTTTTGAGGAGAAAATCGCCAAAGCGAAGAGCGCCGAGTTCGAATAGGTGAAGGACAATCGCATCAATGTGCACGGTGATACCTCATGGCTAAAAACGGATCCCACATCATGCCGGTGGCGGTGAGGGCGACCTGGGCGCCAGCTTCGAGAAATTCATCAAAGTGGTGAGGAGAGGTGATCCCGCCGCAGCCCATTAGTGTCAGGCCAAGTCGGTCGTTTCGGATGTGTTTGCTCGCTTCGCGCAAGAAATGGAGCGCGCGCGATCGGATCGCGCCGCCGCAGACGCCTGAAGTGAGCCGATGAGCGCCAAGAGCGGGGGCGCCTTGAGCCGTGGTCACTTGCATACTCACTGAGTTCAAGCCGCAGACGGCTTGAGCGCCTGCTCGCGCAGCGGCTTGAAGCACTTGCTGAAGGAGGCGTGAATCTTCGATTTCTCCGATTTTGAGGATGAGTGGCACAGGGTGGATGGCTCGTGCAATTGCGCGGGCGTATTCATAGACCGCATCGGGGCTTTGGTAAAGAGACCCTTCCGCTTTTGCGACATTGGGACAGGAGAAATTGGCTTCGATGAGCGTCGCTCCGGCTTCTTTGGCAAAAACAGCCGTACGGACAAAGTCTTCGCAAAAGCTGACCCCTTGGTCGGGTGTGCCGACGATCGAGACGATCAGCGCTTGGCCAGGCGCTAGAGCGGCTTTGGCGGCGGGGATATCGGTGAGGAGAAATTCAGGGGAGCGGGAGGGCATGCCAAACGAATTGGTTACCGTCAATTCATTGAGTTGTGAGGGAGGCTGGCCGATTTGACGTGCGTTTTTAGTGCCGATCGGCTCGATGTAAATCATATTGGGCAGGGCATGACCCGAATGAGCAAAGCTCCGGATGGTTTTGTAGGTGACGAGGTCGAATCCGAGGTTTGCGGCAAAAGTGGTCCATCGGGAATTGAGCAAAGGCCCTGCTGGCACGCCAAGGGGAGAGCGGAGCTTGTGCCCGAGGAAGTCGATGGTTGCTTTAGAAGGAGGTCGCTCGGGGATTTTTCCTTGGAAGAAAGGCCCTTGTTCAAAATTCTCCAAATAGCTTTTGGAGATATCATAGATCGCAGGTTGGGTGGGATACCATGTTTCAATCACAGTTTGTCTACCTCGTACACGTGGCCTTTCATGATGGTCATCACTGGCCATCCAATCACCGTTCGGCCTGCATAGGGCGACCATTGGACTTTGGTGTGGAGACAAGTGTCATCAATCGTTTTCTGTTTTTCTAGATCGACGAGAACTACGTCGTCATTGGAAGGTAATCCAAAGATCTCGAGAGGACGCGTGTGGGTGAGAGAAACGATCCGCTCGAGAGATAATTTTCCTTCTCGCGCTGCATTGAGCAAGAGAGGGAAGTAAAGCTCAATCGCCGGAAATCCCGACGGCGCTTTTCCGTAGGGCTGCATTTTTTCTTCGAGCGTGTGGGGCGCATGATCGGTGCCTACCGTGTCGATTGTCTCATCATCGATTGCTTCCCAAAGTGCTTCATTGTCGCGAGCCGTGCGCAGCGGTGGATTGACGAGCGCCTTCGTTCCTAACCACTCATAATCGCTCTCGTTCAAAAAAAGATGATGAGGCGCGGCTTCTGCAAACACAGAGATCCCTTCTTTTTTCGCCTGACGAATGAGGGACAATTCTTCACGAGTACTCGTATGGACGATGTAGAGCTTTGCTTTGTGTCTCTTTGCTAAATCGATCGCCAGTTCAACGGCTTTTGCCGCGACTGTCGCATTGCGAACCAATGAGTGAGTCGCTGCATCTGTGCGGTCGGCATATTTTTTTCGGTGCAATTGGATGAGCTGTTCGTCTTCGGCATGAACTGCGACGAGAAGATCGTTTTCCGCTGCTAACTGAAACGCCTCTTCGAGCGAAGCGCGATCGTCCATCAAGAGTCCGCCCGTCGATGAACCCATATAGATTTTCAATCCAATCGCCTTTTTTTTCACACGGGGAATTTCTTTCAACGAAGAGCGATCGGCGCCGAGATAGAGTCCATAGCGCAGAGGAATGGTTTTGAGTTCTCGTTCAATCAATCCGATTTTTTCTTCCATCCGTTCGAGCGTCGTGCAGGGGGGATGGTTGTTGGGCATATCAAATACCATCGTGACGCCGCCGGCGATGGCCGCTTTGGCGCCCGTGGTCCAGTCTTCTTTGTGACTTGCGCCGGGAACTCGGAAATGGACGTGGGGATCAATCAATGCAGGAAAGAGGGTCCAAGCATCGGCTTGAATGACCCATTTTTGATCGCTCTCGATGGACACATCGATACGACGACCGCCCACAGTTTTCGCATTGCGGATTTCAATCATTATTAATCCGAGAGGTCAAAAGGTGACAAGATGCGCTAGCGAGGCAAAGCCAGATCAAAGCGAAGCGGTTCGAGTGAGTGGGGTCAATAGTGAAGCTATTGCCCCCCGAGTGAGAATTGATATGACAAAGCCGCAGCACGCAGGTTGTCACTGTTTGACCTCTCGGGTTAATGAAACGAGTTTAAGAGAGGCTCTGTCAAATTTGCAAGGTGTTTGAAAGTTAGGCGCGGAAAAAGCGGTAAGTCACGCTGCTGAAGGTGACGATGGCGATGAGGAGGGTAACGCCAGCCACAAATTCAAAGATGTCTTTTCCGTTTCGACCGGGTCGGTTTTGATGCATGTGGAACACGCGGCCGAGAAGAAGAGAGATTCCAGCCGAACTAAAGATCAAGCAGGTAAGAAGGGGGTGAATCGCTCCGAGAGAGAAGTATCCCAGGGTGATCATAGCCGCTACAGCAGCCGCGACGATGAGCGCTTTGCCGGTCAAGACGGCGTAGTGCTCCCATCGCTTTTGAGGAGCGGGAAAGTCATGGACTTTCTCCTTGTTAGTAGAGCTGGTTGTTGCTGTAGTTGTCATATTTATTCCAAATTTGACTATATTATATCAAATGTTAGAATAAATAACATTATACTGTTTCTTTTACTTCATCCCGATGAAAGGTTTTTTCACAGTAGCGGCACCGGAGGAGGATGAGGCCGTTGCTCTTCTCGACGGCAAAGAGAGAGGGAACCGTTTCAAAGTGCGTAATGCACTGAGAATGAGAACAATAGAGAATTCCTGAGACCGACTCTGGGAGGGGAGTAGTAAATTTTTTAACCACCTTATAGTTCTCGATGACATTGACGGTGGCTGAGGGGGAGAAGAGGGTGATATGGGCCGCGTCTTGGGGGGTGAGGAAAACCCCCTCGATTTTGACCAGGTCTTTGAGCCCCACAGAGGCGCTTTTTAGGTTGAGGCCGATGGTGATTCGAACCTCCCCCAGATTGAGGATCCGGACGATTTTAAGCCCCTGTCCGGCCGCAATATGGTCGATAACGGTCCCGTCTTTGATTGCAGAAACTGAGAGAGTTTTTTCCTTCATCAAAAAATCTCCCCTTTTTTCGTTTTTTGGAGAAATAAACTCAAGATCGCCATGCGGACGTAAAGGCCGCCTTGTGCTTGTTGGAAATAATAGGCGTGGGGCGACGCATCGATGGCCGGATCGAGCTCTTCTTGGCGAGGAAGAGGGGCTAAGATGCGCAACGTTGTTTTGGCTTTCGCCAAATGGTTTTTTTTCAAATGAGGAATCGGAGAAGAGGGATCGTGGAACCGCTCTTTTTGGACGCGGGTCATGTAGAGAATGTCTACTTTCGGAAGAACTTCTTCGAGTGTTTCGTGGAACGAAAACTTCACTCCTTTTTTGCGGAGCTCCCCGGCACAACCTGCGGGCAATTGCAACGGCTCAGGCGAAATGAAGTAGAGGCGTACGCCATAGTGGGTAAGAGCAAGAACGAGCGAATGGACGGTTCTCGAATGCTTGAGATCGCCTGCAATGGCAATCGAAAGATCATCGATCTTTCCTTGGCATTCTCGAATGGCAAACAGATCGAGCAGCGTTTGCGTCGGGTGTTGATTGGCTCCATCTCCTGCATTGATCACTGGCTTGGCGCAGCTTTCCGCAGCCAATCTGGCTGCTCCTTCTTGCGGATGGCGAATGACAGCGATATCGCAATACCCGCCGATCACTCGCATCGTGTCGGAAAGGGTTTCTCCTTTCTTTGCCGATGTATTCGCGCCTTCCGAAAAACCAATGACAGCCCCCCCTAATCGATGCATCGCCGCTTCGAAGGATAATCGAGTTCTCGTCGATGGCTCAAAGAAACAGGAAGCTAAAATCGACCCCTTGCATAGATCGACAGGAGGCTGTTCTCGCATGCGGAGAGAAAGAGCGAGGATCTGTTCGATGTCTTCTTTGGATAAATCAAAAATGGAGACGAGATCTCGCTTCATTTTTGGCAGGATCGCAGCAATTTCCATGGTTTGCATAATGGCGAGGTATCATATCTTAAAGAAAGTTTTTAGGCTAGGTTTTTTGTCAATGCAGCTTCGATGACTTCAGTAGGGCCAATTTGGAGGAGACAAAAGGGCTTTTGGCATTTTCGTTTCAAGCAAGGTTGGCAGGAGGTGCGCTTCGCAATGGTGGTGGCCTGAGGAGCTTTGTGTGGGCCGCAGTGGGCAGGATCGAGAGGAGCGTAGAGGGCGATGACGGGGCGTTGGAGTGCGCAGGCGAGGTGAACGGGTCCCGTGTCGTTGCTGATGAGGAGATCGACATGAGAGAGAAGAGCTGCAAAAGAGCGAAGGGAGAGGGTGGGATTGGCGCAGGAGGCTCCGGGGATGTGAGAGGCGATGTGTTGCATCAGGGAAAGTTCGTTGTGTGTGCCGGTGAGAAGGATTTGATAGCCGTGGTGTTCGAGGGCGCGGCCGACGGCGATGAAGTGTTCGGCGGGCCAGCGCTTGAACGTGTCTTTGGAACCGGGATGAAGGGCGATGAGCGGTTTAGATTTGGGAAGAGAGATTTG
>JAGWKU010000081.1 GCA_028873375.1 Verrucomicrobiota bacterium | reverse complement strand
TATACCGCTCGTGATTCAAGAACCGAGAGCTGGCATCGTCGGCTTTTCCTGCGGAATACCCCTCTTCACTCGCGCCTTGCGAGACGCAATGGTCGCTCGCTCCAGAGGGGTATTCCGCGGGAGCCTCCTTGCCATCTCCCGATTCTTGAACCACTCCCGGTATATTAAGATAGGTCTCTTGTCTCTAACCCTCTCCTCTGTTATTCTTTTCCCTCCTAAATCTGAGAGGTTTTATGGCTGAATTAATTTTTACATCAGAAGAACAAAAAATCAGAAAGCAATGGCTGATCTTTTTCTTAGCGAGCGGTCTTTACGGATTCATCACAACGCTCATTTTTCAATCGAAATTTTTGAAAGGGGTCCTTCCGGCTGATGCACCAATGACCCTCAATCAGATCCTTCTTCTCATTGCCGGAATGCAGTTAGGCAT
Source organism: Verrucomicrobiota bacterium (assembly GCA_028873375.1). Classification (GTDB taxonomy): domain Bacteria; phylum Chlamydiota; class Chlamydiia; order Chlamydiales; family SM23-39; genus CAITMJ01. Next base: position 7,086 of record JAGWKU010000081.1, on the reverse strand, counting down.
GAATTTGCTCTATTATTATTGTTCTTACTACAAAGCAGGGACCAAATTATTGACGTTTTCTCTGTGGATGTTTGGAGTGAGTGTTGTTTTCCTTCTCCTTCAAATGACGGGCGTAATTCAATCTCCCCCCAATGTCCCTTCTCTGATCACTCCAGTCATCGATCAAATCATCGGATTCGCTGCCCTTATTCTCTGGTTCTTCTTCAACTTCCGATTGAGGAGGGTCAACCGAGCTGCCCGCCAGAGGGAAAAACAACTCATCAATAAAGAAACTTCATCAATAACAGAAGTGCATTAGTATTTTTTAAAATCGTTAAGTTTTTAGTTTATTTAAACTTTTGTTGCTTTTTTATTTATTTATCTGGCATTAATGATCCTCTTTTCCAAGGAGTTCATTATGGCTATTTCACTTCCGTCAGAGTCTTTTCCAGATATTCCTGCTCCTCAATGTCTTTATAAATGGAAAACAATAGATCCTTACTACGAAGTGCAGATTTTGCGAAGTGATCAGGATGTGATTATGCAACTATATAATCGCTCTCAGAATATGCTAATTCATTCGCAATTTGTTCATCCTTTTATTTCAGATTTTCGTCAGTGTGTTCAAAAATGGACAAGAGAAGATTTGGAAGTAAGGCTATTTCAAGGTAGCAATTCAGGTACCTCTGGTTGTGTTGTAGTTGATCTCGATGCAAAACAGCTTTATCTTTTTAATACTCACGATTTTACTACTCAACAGTTGGATGATATAAAACAATCTGTTCGCCCTGTCCTTTTCATGGAAGAAGATCAGCTGCGATTGGCTTTTGAAAGTGATGAACTTTTTGAAGAGGAATGGGAAAAAGGGGAGGGGTATAGTGATATAGGAATCATTCGATTAGATAAAAATGGAGCAGAAACAGAGCTTGTCCGACTTGAAAAAAATATAGGACTACAAGGACGAGAAGATATTCGAGTTATACGAAAAAAAGAGGGTTCTCGTGAAGCCTTGATTTGTGAGCTTTTCGATCAGGTAACAAAAAGGCAAAGAACCATCCGTCTGAATGAGCAGAGACCTGATGAACCTATGGAAGAGCGAATACAAGATGTTTTGTATGGAGGGCTTCCTAGTTTAAACTATAGCGCAAACGGATGGGTCGAATCTGTTTCTTTTGTGCCTGAACCTCCTGATCGCATCCTTTTTGCAGAAGGTGAGAATCTTAGTGCCCTTTCAAATGCCCAGATAGAAGCGACAATTGTTGGGTATTTAAAGATGCAAGATCTTCAAGGGAGCGAAGTGAACTGCTATGACACCAAGAAACTTTTCGTTGAGAAGACTATTTCTGAGACCCTGATAGGGAGAAAACCTGTGATTCATATTCGTCTTCAACGACATTGCTTGGTGAGCACTTTTAAACCTATTCGCTCTTTTATTGAAGCCCTCTTTGATATAGGAGACGCAAAATCTTATAAAGGAAGCTTAAAAACTACTGCTATGGCAGATCTTATTTTGCGAAATTCAGAGATCACGGAGGCGGGGAAACAAGACGCCTGGGAAGCATTTCACAAGGCATTTATAAGATGTGGGACCATTGATATCACAGTTGCATGCGATCGGACGTTTGGTACTCTCAAATGCGATGATAACACGTGGACGATGGGCGCAGCCAATTTTGGCAGAGGAGTAAGAAGCGTGCCAAGAAAAATTAGCCACTGCATAAGAGGTAGAGAGAAAGATTCTCCTCTCGAGCAAGAATTCCCTTATGTAAGAAGAGGAATGGTTTATATTCAGGTATTAGAAGAACCGAATTAACTGAAAGGATTCAAGATGAGCATTTCTAAATTATCCTCCCACTCTTCTCATGAGCAGCATGAGCAGTTAGAAATCCGAGAGAGGGCGGCTGAGGTAACCCTTTCAACTAGGTCTCCTGTTCAAAATGTTCAATTGGTTTTACAGGATAGGATATCTAGCCATCCTGGCGGTAATCACCCGCTATTGCGAGAAGCTACTGATCTTTTACAAGCGATTTCAGAAACGCCCCCCGTTGCTTATTTTGAATGGCGAAATAGAACAGAATTTTACAATTCGCGTTTGAGCTTAGCTGAGTTGATGAATATAGGTTTAACTTTCTGTGATCCAGCAATTTATGAATCTAGCTCAGCATTGGTACAACAGGTGAGTAGCGAGGGTGCTGCATTTAGTGCCATTGTCCTTGGAAGATACATGGACCAAGCTGAAAGTGTTTATGAGGAACTTTTAAGGGCGTGCCCTCAGTTTTCCAAAACACCTTTTGAAGAAGCGCCTTCTCACAAATATTCCTTCTTTTCTCGCTTGCTTGCTTTTTCAGGGGGCACTCAAAAGGAACTTCACGAACGATCCTTAGAGCAGGATAAAATAATGGAAAGGCTTCGAAAGCACATAGAGAATTTGAAAGATCCCGCCATTGCAGCTATTTTACGTCCTGCGCCTTACGACTTAGTCAAAATTTATGGATTCACAATGCATGGAGCAGCTCGTTCTGATGCGCTTATCTTCATTCATCGAAAAGTTCCTCAAGCTGAGCAGAAAGGTTGCGACTTCTATGCTCAAGAAGCTAAGCAAAAAGAGGCAGAGCTGAGAAAGCTAAAGAGGGGGGGGCGAGAAAGAGCAAGAGACGAAATTACGCTTGTAGAACAGAGAGAAACACAGCAGCTTTCTACCAGGCTTACTTTAGGACCTTCTCAACAGTCTGAAAGGCGTGCAAAAGAAAAGACTGTCTCTAAAACTAGAGTTTTTTTTTGAAGATTTGGAATGGCCTTAAAAGGTTCTTCAATTCTCTTTTGTGTTGTTGGAAAAAGAGATAAGGAAGTGAAAAAGATGAATAATACATGTTTTGATAGACCTTCTTTCTCACTCCTCGCTCAAAGCATTGACGATTGCGTAGTAAATATATCTAAGGAAGTCGTATATAGAAACAACATCAAAACTTTTGTTCTTCGTCCTCCTCAAAGATCTCTTCTTCACCAATATTTTCAAAAAGAGGAAATTCCTTTTGCCTATGCTGGAGCCAAAAATGCATGGTATCCTGCCTCTCTTTTAGTTTTAAATGCCCACAAGAGCACCCTTGTTTATCACTCGGTAATTCCTAATCAAACAAATCTGCCCGAATATACTTCCTCGGAAGATCGATTTGGTCGGAAATATCTTTTAGCCCCTGTTAATAGAGGGGGCTACGTGCCAGTACATCATGGGACTGATCCTGTGCTGAGTAATTGGCTGGCATTAGACTCACGGATTAAAATAGTCTATGATTCTAATTCTATTCGACATCCTGCAATGGAAGGCATTGATTATGCCGCTCATGGCTTTAAGCTTCTAAACGAAAGAATTTGGTGGCCTCTTCTCAATGGAAAATTCAAACCGATATTCAAAAGAATTAAAGAGCCTTATTTTGAAGGCTATAATCACTTGTTTGTCCCTGAAAAAGATGATGCCGCCTCTCTGGGGCGCTATATTGTTGGATTAGGATTTGTGGCTGGGAACCTTCCAGGAGGTGCCTTAGCTCAACAAATAGTCAGGCCTGAAGTGGATCATGAAATGCTTCAGAATGGAAGAGCTCAAGAAAGAAGAAGAGTAGAAGTTCAATTACAAAGGCCTATTTTAGAGGCATTGCACCAACAAGATAGTTTTGATTTTAGTGAAGAAATAGCTCAGCTACTTCAGAGTCGCGGATGTTTTGAAAAGATCAATTCTTTATTCCAAGAAAATCGAGATCTTCAAATGCTTGCAGAGCATCGAGGAAAACTTGTTAAACAAACAGTAATTTTCGAGGCAACTAAAGAATTAGAACTGATTTTAGAAAGTGGCCCTATTTCTCAGGAGGATCGAGGGCAAGCTCTTTTGGATTCTGTTGAGCGAGTAAATTTAGCTATTATAAGAATTTTGCTGAGTGGCAATCCTTTTATTCCTCCTGAACAATATGGACAGTCTGTTGTTCGAGCTGCTCAGTTAGGGGCTACAGAAATTTTACGATTCTTGCTTGAAAAGAGAGTTCTTCCTGAAGCGATGGGGCAAGCGGCGATTGAAGCAGTTGAAAGAGGAGCGGAAGGGGATCTTGACCTCTTATTACAAAGTGGGCCCGTTGCCATCGAAAAAAGGGGGCTAGCTGCCATTTCAGCTTGCCGACAGATCTTAGTTATTCTTCAAAAAGTCTTAGTCACAGGCCCTATTCTACAAACTCACCGAGGAGAAGCGACCATTGAATCGGTAAAACAGGGAAATTGGGAACATATGAGGGTTCTTATCAGCGCTCCTATTTCGCCTGAACATCGAGGGAAAGCGGCTATAGAAGCAGCTAAAAATCGAAAGCCTCAAATAGTAAAGGAATTAAGTGGTGCTGGGCCGCTTCCTTTAACTGATAAGATTTTAATCGCCGGCATACTAGGATCATAAGCACTAAAAAAGAGAGATTTATATGACGATACTCAATGCAACTAGGCAGACACAAGATGCTAGGGAAACACCCCTCCTTATTAGCGCAGCCACCTCTTCTCAATTGGGCTCTCTTCCTGTGTCTCCGATTGATACAAAGAACCGACCAACAGCAGTAGAGGCATTGCCGCCAAATGTTTCCACGGCCTTTAAAGTGCACCATCAAGTCGGAGGGAGAGGGTATGTAGTGACTCGACAGGAAATTGCGACGGATCCCAGTTTTCTTGCGCCTCGGATTTTAAAAATGGAGAGTAGAGAGATTGGTCAAAACGATTATCAAGCATTTCTACAATCAGGGCTTCTACCTAAGGCTTCTTCTGCAGATTCTCTCTTATCAGACGATGTGGTAATAGCTGCGTTGAAAAAAGCTCAGATGCAGCCAGCATCTGCTTTTTTAGAAGAAGTTCCTCTATCTAGGAATTCGGTGGTTCCCTCTTCTTTCTCGTTTCTTCCTCAGAAGATGTTAGCCACTGAGACTGCTGTTCGACATATCCCTGGAACAAGAGATCTGTCTCTACGAATAACTGAAATAAGCCAAGATCCTTCTTCTAACTCTCTTCCTATCATGGGAGCAAGTGAGGAGCGCATCGTTTCAGAAGAAGACTTTGAGCGGATGATCACGCAATCCGCTATTTCTACTGCGCGAGAAGACGATTCGCTTGAATCCATTCTTGCAGAAAAAGGCCTTCGTTTTGCTGAAGAAGGGGATCCCGCCCGCGTTCAAACAGTAGGGGGGATTAACTATGTGTTGGGTAAGTATGTATTCAACCCGTTGTCCAAAGGATGCCGATGGATAGAGCACAAGGGCAATTATCTAGTTAGCTCTCAATATCGAGAACAATATGATTACGCTGTGAAGAGATGCCAAGAAGAGAGGTTCCCGTATCAAGTGTATTCCAAAGACCAAATCGATGCTCAATTGAACGAAGTTTCTCGTCTGATCAACGAAATACATCCTTATACAGAAAATCAAATAGTCGCAGACCTTAACATGTTTACGACGACTTTTATGAATCTAGTAGAAGATAAAGGCGGAAGTAAATTAGGAGCAGCAGCTAGGGGCGGAGGTAAAACAGGATTGCTCTTAAAATTCCTTAGTATGGTGCCGGCTGCTTATCAAGAAATTCAAGCATATAGCCCTGAAGCAGAGAAACTCAAACATAATTTAGAAAATGCCCGTTCCAAATTGTCTGAAATGATCAACGAAAATCAATCAGCATCTTATAAAAAAAGCATTGAAACTAGTTATACTCCTCCTCTTTATTTTAAGTCCGATTTAACTAAGGAAGAAGCGAGAATGGCTTGTTGGGGGATTGATTTTTTAGTAGATAATCAGGGATTTCAATTTGGTATTTCTGTCGATACTTCATTTTAAGTGGAGAAAAACAAAAAATGAAAGAACCTTTCTTTAGTAAAAATGAACAGACCATACGTAAGGTGTGGGTGTGGTCACTTGGTCTTAATTATTTATATGAATTAATTATTGTTTTTTTGTTTTTGCTTGGGGTTATTAAAGTGAATGTTTGTTATGATTTGGATTTAAATTTAAAATTTAATGTTTTTTATCTTCTTCTTTTTTATGGTGTTTTAATTCCTTGCTTGTTGTACTACTTTTCATACAAAAAGTATGGAACTAAATTGCTCACATGGTCTCTGTGGTTGTTTTGGATAGAAATATTCTGGCAAGTAAGCGGAATTTCTAAATTCGTGGCCCAGAATTCCCCTAGCTATCCTACCGTGACGCTCTTTGGACCTCAGATCGATTTTCTGATCGGATGGGGGCTTTCTGTTTACTGGTTTATTCTCAATGTTCAATTGCGCAGAGTCAACCGACGTGTGCAAGAGAGTAGAAAAGAAGCGCAGCTCAAATTAGCTGAAAGCAACTAGATCAAGCTCATTTGGAAGATCGGGTCGATGCGAGGGAATTTCGCATCGGCTAGATTTTCGTAAGAGAGAATCAAGTGGCAAATGACTTCAGGTAATTGAATTTGTTCATTCAGAATCAGGAAAAGTTCTTTTTCCAACGATTGGACGGGAGATACGGGGACCATAAAACCTCGAGGGGCTATTCGATCTCCCTTTACTAAATCTTAAATTTCTAGCCAATAGTAAAACAGTTTGGCAATTGGCTCTATTGGAAGAAGGGAAGGGGGCTGGGGTTCTTTTCGATCTTTTTCGAGGCATCTTCAAAAGCAGCGATGATCAGGTCTTGGAGCCCTTCGACATCGGTGAGGCATTCGGGCTTAATGGTGATTTTCTTGAGCTCTTTTTCTCCGTTGAGGGTAAGGGCGACGAGGCCTCCGCCTGCGCTTCCTTCAAAAGTTGCACCAGCCATTTGTTCGCGCATCTGAGCCACTTGGCTTTGCATCATCCGCGCCTGTTTTTTCATCTTCGAAAATCCGCTGCCCATAAAAAGATTCCTTATAGTTTTTTGACGGTCCCTTCGAGCTCGATGGCTGCGAAGCGGACGAGAGTATCGTAATGGCTTGGATGTTTTTTAGGGGAGAAAATTTTCTCAGGAGGAGGTTGTTGAACGACCGGAGCAGGGGGCTGGGGAGGAGGTGGAGTAAAGGGGTTGAATGGCACGGGTTTAAGTTCGGCGGAAAGGGGGGGCTCAGGAGGGAGAGAAGCGGTAG
>JAGWKU010000080.1 GCA_028873375.1 Verrucomicrobiota bacterium | reverse complement strand
TCAGTTCGCTGGAGAAATGCCTGACCTGTGGGCGCATGGACAATACCGCAGACATTGCTGGAAACGCTATCGATGACAATGGCTGTATCTGGATTACCAGCAAATAAAACACTTATAAAAAGAAGGCAGAATAGCCAGATCTTATTCATCATGTCTCTGGAAACCCGGTTCTTTAGGGCCGGGTAATTCACATCCAAGTTTGGGAGGAGTTCGAAACTCCTCCCAAACCATTCCCCGTCCTTTAGGACGGGGTTCATAGTAGCTAGCCAGCTTAAGACTGGCTAGCTAATTCTTGCAACGGGGAAAAATATACCGCATAGGAGTCCAGTTCCAAACTTTGCTTAGCGCTTTAGTTTGGGTCGATGACGTTTTAAAAATCGGAAGCTTCTTGGCTTAACCGGTCGTTCTAGACATAAAAGACCAATTTTAATAAGCTGTTTCTCCATTTAAGAGTAAATGGGTTAGATTTAAAAAAAGATTAAGAATAGCGCGATTAATCTCCGCCTACTATTATAAAGAGGCGGTAAAGGAGTTCCGGTATGACAGATGCAATAGAAGCAATTGGTGAAAGCAAGAAAAAACAGCGAATCGATCCATGGCAAGCCATGGCTGCTATGCAAGCTCTCCAAGAAATGGAAGTTCCCGAAGTCCCTGAAGTCGACCCTCTCCAACAAGAGAAGCGACGAAGAGTGACCGGAGAAGCTCTCCGAGCCGTCGACGCTCTCCGCACGCTCGCACCTGCCCTCAAGAAAGAGGAAATCTCCGCTGTTCCCCCTCTCTCCGCCGAAGGGGTAAAAAGAGCGGTCGAAGGAACTGTATTGCCCGTAGCCAAAGACAAAGAAGGCAAAACAATCAAGGCCGAAGTGGAAAAGCTCCCCTCCGATCAAATTTCTCGATTGGCCCAAGTGTTCCAAAGAGCCACTGAAGAGTTGGAAGAGAAGAAAACCCAACCGGTAGGCGATGAGCTGCCCAACATTGAAGAAGTCATGGGCGAAGCAGTCGATGTAGCCGCTAAGAAAGAGAACTTTCCTCACCCTGCCCGAGACATCATGGAGCTCGCGATGAAAGCGGAGCGCTTCCAAATGACTCACCGCTTCCGCCCTTCAAAAGAAAAAGGAAAAGAATACTCGGCCAACATCGATCAACTCTTGAAATTGAGCGCCAAAGTGAACACCCTCGCCTCCGATGCAGACGAAGATACAGTAGATGAAGAGATGAGAGCGCATATCGAAGCTCTTCGCTTAAAAGACATCGATGTATTGCCTGGTGAACTGAAAGACCGAAAACTCAAGAAAGAAGACCTCGTTTCGTTAAAATCGCAAATCGGCTACCACATCGACGTACAACGCTCGAAAGTCCAAGAACTCTTCTCGGGCGACTTATCGATAGCAGTCCAGTTCATGCAGACCCTACACGGCATGATGCAAGCGATTTCTAACAACCACCGAAAAGGTGGCGAAACCCTGGTAGGTAACCAACGATCGCACTAATATGGAACAATTTCTGTCGGTAGTCCGAGACAGCGATGCGATGGGAGAGAAAGAAATAGGCAACTTTTACGCCTACGCATTCTCTCTCTACCAAGCAGGCGACTGGACAAGAGCCGCAGAGATCTTCCAAGTATTGTGCGAACGATGTCCCTTCGAGCCGAAGTTTTGGTTCGGACTTGGAGCCTCCCTCCAGCAAGAGGGAAAAGACTTTGAAAAAGCGCTGCGAGCGTGGGCGATGACTGCGTTTCTCGAGCCCGAGAACCCTTATCCCCACTTCCACGCTGCTGAATGCGCCTCTTCGCTAAAAAGACCTGAAGAAGCAGCCGCGGCCCTCCAGGAAGCCGATGCAAAAGCTGAAGAATCCCACCCGCTGAAAGGGCGGATCGATGCGTTAAAGAGGAGTTGGAATCTATGCCCGTAACAGCGATTGATGAACAATGGAATGTCCGGAAGCTCCAGGCTATCCGAGAGATTCAACCCCCTCTCGAGATAAAACCAACTGCTAAAGTTGGCTTAAGCCCCATTTCTTCCCTGAGTGCTGTCGATGTAAAAGAAGCTCCCGCTCCCACTCTTAAACCCGAGCTCGCATCTCCCACCACCCATTACATGTATGACGTGGCCGATTTGTACCAACATGTCGAACATCTTATGGCCCGCTACACGACTCAGTTGAAAGGACAAGTTCAAGCTGATCTGAAAGAACTCGACCGACTTCAACTCCAGCGAATCGAAAAAGACAAAGCCTACCGAGAAGAGATGGAGACCAAAGCAAAATGGGATACACTCAGCCGGGTCGCCAACTACATCAGCTCCGCTACCTCGATTGTTCTCGGAGCAGGACTGGCCGCTACCCCCGGTGGACAGGTCGCCGGTAAGTTCTTGATCGCCGCAGGCGCCCTAAGTCTCACCACCCAAGTAGTGACGGACGTCAACGGCTGGAATGCGCTAGCAGGCCTCTTTACCAATTCGCGAGAAACGCAACAAAAATATGCGTTCTGGTGTGAACTCACCGCTTCGAGTCTCGCCTTAGCTATCTCTGCCACGAGCCTCATTTGCGCCTACCAAGCGGGCGCCCTCGCCATGAACGGCGCCGAATGGGCGAAAAAAGTTTCACAAGCGCTCACCATGAGCTCCATGGTCGCGAACTCTACCGCGAGAATCGGCGCCACCCACGCCAAGATGAAAGGGGACGAGATCATGGCCGATATGAAAGAAGAGATCACATTGAAAGAGTTCATGGTGCGCCAAGAACTCAAAAGCTTAAGCAATGAAGAACTTGCTCAAAATTATCAAGCACTACAAACCCTCACCGAACAATTCCACCAAATGGCGGAAAGTTCCATCGTAATATAAAGGAGTAACCCATGACCCTAGCAATCCAACGACCAACCTCCCACGCAACCACCTTTGAACCTGTGGAAATGCCAAAAGCAGATAAAACACAGAATCTCATGATCGAGATGGCAGCGATTGTTTCGCTCCTCCTCAAACTCCTTCCGCAACTGGCCAAGCGCAAGCAACTCACTGGCGACGAGCTGAAGCAAAAGTATAAAAACCTGACTGGTATTTCAGCTGATTGCCAACGCACTGGCGGTAAAGTAGACTTTTACACAGCCATTGCCACCTCGGTCCTCCAAATCGGCGCTGCAGGCGTCATGGGCAAGTACGGCGTGAATCAAACCATGTCAGGAGCCGTAACCGAAGCAGTCGGACGCCTTCCACAGGGAGCTAACATCTATAAATCGGGCGTCGATGCGAAGAGATCAACCGCTGAATTTGAAGCCAACCGCACCAACAGCGAACTTCAAGATCTCAACACGACAGAACAAAATCGCGAAATGCGCGATACGCTGAACAACGTCCAGGAACAAGCCCGCCGCGTCCAAGAGTCAGCCTCCCGCGCCGGATAAGTCGAAAGTGCAGAACTAACAGGGGGCAGACGGGGCTTCGCCCGACTGTTAGTTCTGCATTCTGCACTTCTTCCTTTTGCCTTTTGACTTTTGCCTTTCCCCTTCCTTATGATAAGGCTACAGGAGTCTGTAGCAAATGTACATCGTCCTCCGACGGCAAACACTTCGCATCTTAGAAATGATTGGCGAGTATGTCTCGCTCGTCCTCGATGTTACAATCGCGGCTGTGAAAAAACCCCCTGGCTGGACTCTCCTTCGGGAACAGCTCTATCACCTAGGCGTCATGTCTCTTTCCGTCGTCTCGATCACCGGCTTTACCACCGGGTTCGTCTTGGCGGCTCAGTCGTTTTACCAGTTGAGCGACAAAGGCCTTTCTGGCGTCACGGGCGTCTTGGTCGGCAAAGCGATGATCACCGAACTCGGCCCCATCTTGACCGGCTTTATGGTGACCGGGCGAGTCGGCGCCGCCATGTGCGCAGAACTCGGAACGATGAAAGTGACCGAGCAGATCGACGCACTCCGATCCATGGCGATCAACCCCAATAGCTATCTCGTCGCCCCTCGCTTCATCGCCGGCTTCTTGATGATCCCCCTCCTCACCATCTTTAGCATTGTGATGGGAATTTTCGGCGGCTATCTGATGGCCGTCTACTACTTCAACATGTCCCCCAATGCCTACTTCGATCCCATGAAAATACACATCACTCCCTTTGACATCAGCACGGGAATGATCAAAGCGATGATCTTTGGAATTTTGCTCGTCACCGTCTGTTGCTACAAAGGGATGAAGACCTCTGGAGGAGCCGAAGGGGTAGGCAGAGCAACGACCCAAAGCGTCGTCACCAGCTACATCCTTATTCTGATTTCCGATTTTCTCTTGACGATGCTCCTCAATATGCTCCATATGGAGTTTAAACAGATCTAAAAGATGATTCGGATTCGAAACCTCTGGAAGCGCTACGGCTCGAATGATGTCCTAAAAGGACTCAATCTCGACGTCAACGAAGGAGAAATTCTCGTCATTCTCGGCCGTTCCGGCGTCGGGAAAAGCGTCCTACTGCGCCAAATCATCGGTATCGAAAAGCCCGACCAAGGGACCGTCGAAGTGGGCGGCGTCATGATCTCGTCTCTCAAAAAAAAAGAGCTCTTCCAAGCCGTCAAACAAATGGGAATGCTCTTTCAAAGCTCAGCGCTTTTCGACTCGATGAACGTCGAAGAAAACACCATCTTTTACCTCAAGCAACACGGCAAGCCCCCGACCGGCACCCCTTATTCAATTCAAGAACTCGAAGCGCTGATCGTCAAATCGCTCAACATGGTAGGCCTTTTAGACGCGCGTAAGAAGATGCCCTCCGACCTCTCCGGCGGCATGCGCAAACGAGCAGGCTTAGCTCGCCTCATCGCCTACCGCCCTCACATCCTCCTCTACGATGAACCAACCACCGGCCTCGACCCCATCACCGCCCAACAAATCAACGAACTCATCGTCTCGACCCAAGAAGAGCTCAACGGCACCAGCATCGTCGTCACCCATGACATAAACTCGGCCCTCTACATCGCTGACCGAATTGCGCTGCACCGAGACGGTCAAATCGTCCACGTCGCCCCACCTGATGAGTTCCTCAAAATCGATGAACCCATCATCAACTTCTTGCGCGAAACTCTAGAGCTCAAGAAAAGGAAACCAAAGAAAAAATGACCGACCAACTCAAAAACATCCTCATCGGCCTCTTTGTCGTCGCCGCCATCACAGTCGGCGTCTCCATGATCCTTTTCCTTGAACCAACCGTCGGAGACGGCAAGAAAATCCTCCACGTCCGCTTCTCTAACGTTGCTGGCATCAACATCGGCACCCGGGTCACCTTTGCCGGTAAACCCGTCGGCGAAGTCGCTGCGATCCAAGTCGTTCCCGACGCGCGCGAAAATCCCCCCGAACAAGGCGGCACGCTTTACGTCTACGAACTCACCCTCAAGCTCGACTCGAAAGTCAAGGTCTATACCACCGATGAAATCTCCATCCGCTCCACCGGCCTCATGGGCGAGCGCTCCATCACCATTATCCCCCGAGTTCCTCCCGATGACCAAAAACTCGAACTCATCACCAATCAAATCCTCTATGCCAAATCGGGCGACCTCCTCGAGACCGCCATGAACAAACTCACGAGCGTCGCTGACCAAGTTGGCAAAGCCGTCCAAGACGTCGACGACTGGTTCAACCAAAACAAAGATAACCTCTCCTCAGCTGTCAAATCCTTTGACGGAGCGATGAACCAGGTCGAAATCGCCGTCCAATCGGTCAACGACGAGAAGCTGATCCCTGCCGTCAAACAATCGGTCGAGCTCTTTTCTGATGACCTTCGCCTCATTCGCTCTGCCCTCGACGACGACCAGCTCCTCCACAAAATCGCTAACCTCGTCGACGACATCGACGAAGCCTTTGTCGGCTTCAATGCCGATGGCCTCGCCACCTTTAAAAACCTCAACATCATCACCCGCGACATCGCCACCGGCAGCGGCACCCTCGGCCGCCTGATCGTCAGCGACGACTTTTACCTCCGCCTCAGCTCGATCCTCGGTAAAGTCGATACCCTCATGAACGACATCAACCACTACGGCGTCCTCTTCCAATACGACAAAACCTGGCAAAAGAGCCGCACCAAGCGGGCCAACCTCCTCAAATCGCTCGACTCCCCCTCCGAATTCCGCACCTATTTTGAAGGCGAAGTCGACACCATCCAAACGGCCCTCGGCCGTCTCACTGAACTCCTCGACCGAGCCCAAGACTGCGACGAGCGGGATCGGATCATCCAAAGCGAGCCCTTTAAACGCGACTTCGCCAGCCTCCTACGGCAAGTCCAAGGCCTCGCCGACTGCATCAAGCTCTATAATGAAGAGCTCGTCGTCGACACAAAGCCGTAACCGCCTCACAATCAGCATATTACAACATATTAAAATTATATCTTAAATTGATATAAACAATTCAATTGTTTATAATTATAGTAATTAAATTAAAAAAGGATAAACAATGTCAGTTATCAATCAAGACCCAAAGCTTACTAGCGCAACACTAAAGCTGTTTGGAGAACTCAACTTAGCTACTTCGTTGCCTGCCATTCCCGAAAAGCCCCCTCTCATCCTTCCCCCTCTAAAGCCTCAACTCCCCGACATTCCTCAATCCTTAAAAGATAGAGCTAAAACTCTTGAGACCGCATTGACAGATGCTCAAGACCACTCGAAAAGAAACAAGGTCCTAGGCCTCCTAAAAACAGCTCTTTCGATCTCGATGTTAGCAGGAGCCATCCTGGGTGGGTTATTCCTCAGTGGAGGAATGATCGCCATTCCTATCACCCTTGGCGGAAGCGCCTTTTTGCTCCTCAATTCGATCTATGCAGTATCAGCTCATCGAGAGAAAAACAAATACAGCAATAACGAACATACCTCAAATATTTACCTAAGAGACTTCTTCATCGGCTTCGTCTACCCCATCCTTCTGTCCTTCTCTCGCATTACTCTCATTCAAGATGCTTTGACACTCAAACAAAATGAGTTAAACGCCTTAAATCAGCAAGCAAACCAACTCCAAGAAACTCATCAAAAAACCTTAGCGGATATCACTGCGCAGGAACAAACAGTCCAGGAACAATGGAAAGCCTCCCGCACGAAGGCTCTGAATGACACAATTGCCCAATTGAAAACATCTCTATCTACAATCCAGTGTCAGCAGGTAGCATTAAAAACCCTCTCCGAAGTAATGCAAGACGCTACTTTGAAATGCTGGGAAAAATGCAAACCTGAAATCGATCTCAAAGAACAAGCGGCCAAGACAGATAAATCTATCAAACAAGCCGATCAGAATCTTAAACAGATCCAAGTGTCTAAAAAATATATTTCCAGTGCGAAACAACTCCTTTCCATGCCGCCTGCCTATCACCTAAAAGTGTTGAGCGGAATACAAGAAAATTTCCAATTGATTTGGAAGGCGGAGCCCGATCTCGAAGCAAGAAGAGCACAACGGGGTTATAGTCATCTGTCTCGACTTCCCAACCTCCAGGAAGCAGAAAGGTACCTGGCAGCCATGGCAAACCTACAGTCATCTTTACAAAAAATGGCCCCTCTCGAACAAAACGTTCAAGAAGTCCTCGCTTACTACAAGAACCTATCCTAATAAAAAGTTTCAATCGATTTTCTGGTTCTTTTGAGCCAATTTTCGATTCAAAAATGGGGGGTAATATACCTGTGTCGATATGGCCCCCCATTTTTGAATCGAAAATTGGCCAAAATAATCCAAAAAATCGACGAAA
>JAGWKU010000079.1 GCA_028873375.1 Verrucomicrobiota bacterium | reverse complement strand
GAAACTGCTCGATGAACATCGATCGGGATCTCAATAGCGCTATACTCGAGAAGGCCGCCGGGATGTCGGTCTTAAAAGCTTGTGGAGCTACTCCTTAAGGAGAGCGTTGAAGCAAGAATCTCTCGCCTTTAGGCGAGAGAGGTTCAACGTTTCTTGCGCGAGAACAATTATTCAGATGAGGATCTCATGGCTTTTATTCAAGAGCTCGGTGAGAAGCAAGAGCACTATAAGAAGGTGAGGAATTCCGATTACTATTATTTCATTTCACAGTTGATAGAATATAATTTTACCTTGGGGGAATTTATTAGCCCTACAAGGGTTGGAGGAGGGATAGGAGGTTTTGGAAGTAGTAGTAAGATCGTCGATTTGACGTACGGTCTTACGTATGATGCGATCCGCAAAGTACTGGAAATCAAGAAAATCAATGCGGTAGTTGTGTTCACTCTGAAACAACTTGGGAATCTTCTTAAAACGTTAAGAGAGAACGAAACAAGGGCATGCGTGACCGATGCGGGCCTTCTGATGAAAGATGAACTGAGCTACCATGCGATTGCCCTGTTCATACAAAGAAAGGAAAGAACCATCAGAGTGATCGCTCTCGACTGTGACGGTAGAAACCCAACATTAAGCCCCACATATTTTGACGAAGTAAAAAAAAGGATCCCGAGCCACTTGGCTTACGAACTATTCAGCAGCAAAGTCTTTAGACAGCCATCCTTACCGGCTTGTTATGCTTTTGCGATCAACGATTGTGCGGCGCTTCAAAAAAATCCACAGTTGATGGAAGAGATCCTTGCGCTCAATGGATTTAAGGAGAATGAGTCGGGGAGCATGGTCATTGACCAGTTGCCAGAACCTGTTTCCCCTTCAGAAGAGATGAGTCGCGAAGTTGAGGAGCTCCTGGGGTTTAAGGAATCGAAGGACAATGGGCTACCCCTCGGTCGGTTGCCAAAGTCTCTTCTAGGAGAGTCAGAAGCGTTGAAAAAAGCTCTCGAGTATCAAGGCCTTCTTGTCTCCTACGTTCGGGAATCAAGCGGTGGGAAACAACCTTCCTTCTGTCAAAGAATAACGGAGTATTTTGCCAGATGAGATAAGGGCAGCACTAATTCTTCGGCTCGATGGGTTTCCCATTGGCGCAATCCATTAGAGCTTTCTCGAGATTCGCCCAAAGATTTTTCTTGGTTGAATATGCTAAACCGAATTTTTCTTCGACATCGAACGTAGTCTTTACTACACCGCAGCTCACCCCGACGGCATCTGTTTTTTTATCTGCAAAATATGCGGCAACTGTGTCGATAATTTTTTTATAGGTAGTCTCTACGAGAGTACCTCTGTTGGCTGTTTGTTCAAGATACGAAACAATTTGTGCTTTCGGCGGGAAATTTACGGTGGATGATGCCATCCAAGTCTCCTTTATTATAGATTCTTAAATTTGTCTTTTGGGGCAACTCCTGAGAGCCTTGCTAAGACTTTCAATGAGAGCTGGTTCTGGGTTAAGTGTAGTGGTGCGATCGGCTCTAGAGAGAAGTTTTGCCCTGAAGGGGTCCATTATCGAATAAAGCCCGCATAGCACGTCCTGATGAGAAACATGTTCGGAGATGTTATTTGCAAAGTATGAGGCTACCTTTTCAATGATCTTTTCGTACATATTTGCTGTGAGAGTATTTCGATGAACTGCTTGTTTGAGATAAGAAGAGAGTTGTTCTTTGGATGGAAAAAAACTTACGCTGGAAGCTGACATACGATCTTCCTTGTTGGTAGTGAGGGAAATACTATATCTTTGTTGTTCAAATTGAGCAAGGACCTCTCTCTCATCAAAAGAACTGTCACAAAATCTTTAGAACAGGTAAAACTGTTAGAACATTTTGTTTTTGTGGACAGTTATGAAAAGGCACAAGCTAGTCATTATCGGCTCTGGCCCGGCCGGTTATACAGCTGCGATTTATGCTGCGCGGGCCAATCTCAAGCCAGTTTTGTTCGAAGGATTCATGTCAGGTCCCGCGGGTGGGCAGCTCATGACGACGACCGAAGTGGAAAATTACCCGGGCTTTCCCGAAGGGATTATAGGCCCTGAATTGATGGCTCACTTCCGTGGGCAAGCGGAGCGATTCGGCACGACGATTTTTACGGAAGATGTAGAGTCGGTCGATTTGTCGAAGAGGCCGTTTTTGGTGCAGGGGAGTTCGACGAAGTGCGAAGCTGAAGCGGTGATCATTGCGACAGGAGCAACAGCGAAACGGCTCGACATCGATGGCGCCCGAGAGGGGGAATTTTGGCAGAAAGGGGTCACCGCGTGTGCGGTTTGTGATGGAGCGGCTCCTATTTTCCGCAATAAACCACTATTTGTGATTGGTGGTGGCGACAGCGCAGTTGAAGAGGCGATCTTTTTGACCAAGTATGCGAGCCAAGTCTACATCGTTCACCGAAGAAATGAGTTTCGTGCGTCGAAGATCATGGCTGATCGGGCGATGAAGCACCCGAAAATCGAAGTATTGTGGGATTCGGCCATTGAAAAGATCAGCGGAGATCAGATTGTGCGCAAGGTGCTCGTCAAGCATCTGAAGAGCGGCAAGGCCGAAGAGCGAGAAGCGGGCGGCGTCTTTTTTGCCATTGGCCATCAACCCAATACCGGTTTCTTAAATGGTCAGCTCCCCCTTGACGGGGCCGGCTACATCAAAGTAAAGCCGGGGAGCACCTACACGAATATTCCAGGCGTTTTTGCGGCGGGCGATGTGCAAGATCATGTCTATCGACAAGCGGTCACTGCCGCGGGATCGGGCTGCATGGCTGCGCTCGATGCTGAACGGTGGCTGAGCAGTGAGGGGATCGATTGAAAAAGTGGATTGGACTTCTTCTCCTTCCGCTTTTTGGTTTTTCTTTAGAAGTACAACCGTGGTTTGGCGACGTCTATGAGTTTCATCTTCTCTCCAGCTATACCTACAGCCGATTCACAAAAATCCAAGGAGGAGATCCTCCGCTCAATTTCCCCTTCAATGTCAATTTAGTCTATTTCGATCTCGACTTTTCCCCGTCGCCCGAGTGGAGCATTGATCTCGACTTCCAGCTCGCCGATACCTCGAAGCAATCATTCAACGTCCGAACAACGGCGATTCAGGGACGGTATCTCTGGCTCGACGACATCATCGGCGATTGGATCAGCCTCACCACTGGCGCGAGCATCCGCTTTACGCCGACCTATGCGCTCAACGACGTGAGCTGCCCTTCTCATGCGAATGCCGACTTCGTCTTCAATTTCTCGTTCGGCAAGGAATTGGAAGCGAGGGAAAATTGGCTCTTTCGTCTCTGGTTTTACGGAGAAGTGGGACATGGAAACCGAGGATCGCCTTGGATTCGGGGCATCGCTGCAGTGGAGACCAACGTCGAGGATCACCACAAGCTTGCCCTCTATGCCGATGGGACGAGCGGTTATGGTCGCTATACCCACATCGATGTAAATAGCTTCGACGGCTACGCCAAAATTCGGAACAAATCCATTGACCTAGGTTTTCGGTATGGCTATCGGATTGGTGTGTGGGGGACGATTCGTGCCGAATACATCCGCCGCGTCTTAGCGCGTGCAAGCCCCGCCCAAGTCAACTCAGTCGTCATTAGCTACTTGCTGCCTTTCTCCTTTTAAATAAGTTTTTTCAGTGGGTACCAAAATTTAACGCAAAGACGCTAAGACGCAAAGAAAAAATCGTCAATTCTGCGACTTGGCGTCTTTGCGTTAAATCTTTTAAAGGTTAGCACCAGAGGGCGGTGGCGGTTGCGTATTCGATGCAATGGCTGATGGTGACAAGAAGGGTAGGATTGTCAAAACGACTTTGGATGGTATTCGATAGAAAGACAACCGGCTTGCCGAGGTCGTCGTTCAAGACTTCGACGTCGTGCCAAGCGAGCTGGGCGCCAAAACCAGTGCCGAGCGCTTTCGCGAGCGCTTCTTTCGCCGCAAAGCGGCCCGCAAAGTGGGGGACTGGATCGGAGAATTTGTAACAGTGGTCTTGTTCTCGCTGGGTAAAAAGGCGATTGAGAAAGTGGAGTCCGTGTCGCTCAATGCTTTGACGCATGCGCGAGATTTCGATGATGTCGGTGCCGAGTCCTTTAACGGGTTTCTTGTTCGTCATATTGCGGGATTCGCGCCTCTTCAGTCAGTGCATTACAGAAGATCATACGTCCAGATGAGGTATGTTTTACAGAGAGAACTTGTGCGTCGATTAGTTCTCCAATAAAGGCCCCTCCGCCATTGATGACGACCATTGTCCCATCTTCCAGATAACCCACTCCTTGGAGCGGCTCTTTTCCATAGCGCTGGATTTTGATCTTGATGTGTTCTCCCGCCTGCATGAGAGGTTTGAGTGAATTGGAGAGGGCGTGGATATTGATGATTCGAATCCCCTCGATCGAGGCCATTTGGATACGGCTGATGTCGGCCGTTAAGATGTTGGCGTCGAGGAGACGGGCTAGACGGAGCATTTTGGTCATTGAATCTTTGACGTCGGGAAAATCGGTGTCGTTATAGCGGAGCTCGAGGCCCCCCGTGGTTTCTAACTTTTTCGCCACTTCAAGAGCGCGCTTTGCCTTGTTGCGGGTCATTTCATCGGAGGTCTCTGCTTGCGCATGCAATTCTTTTACGATAAAGCGGGGCAACACGAGGTGTTGATCGACTAAGCCAGAGGCCGAAAGATCGATGATTCGAGCGTCAGAGAGAACCGATGCGTCGACGAGCAGGTCCCGTTTTTTCTGAGCTGTCGGCGTAAAACGGATGAACGGAATGCTCACGGAAAACTCATCCGCTGCGCGCAGCGTCATCAACGTGCCGAGATAGGTGCCGAAAAGGAAGAGAGAGATTTGGAGAATCTCAAGCGACTTTGGGTCGATGTGAGCGGAAGCGGCGCTGAGTTGGAGAATGGCGTTCAGAATTAGAACTAACCCTTGTCCCATTAGGTAGCCGATGAATAAACCGACGACTGCGATATTGAAGGCGCGGAGATTGAATCGTTTGAAAAGAAAATCCAATGCCATCAGTGCAGCTCCAAGACCCACTCCCATTGCCAATCCCATGCCTATGTTGGCAGCAGTGTGGCCTTCCGGCGAGGTGATGCGATGAACGGTGAGAAAAAAGACACTCAATATGAGAAAGAAAATGCGGATGAATGTCGAAGCGACGTCCATGGACCCACCTACATTGCGTTATTTGAAGCAATTCTACCGATTAAGAACTTTTTTTGTCGAGAATCATTAATTTATTTTTAAGAGGCTTGATCGAAAGGGGAAGATCTTGGTAGATTAGATGCTTATGCATAAAAAATGGATTTATTTCTCAGGTTTGATTTGGGCGCTGGCCGGCTTTTCTCTGCTCTATAAGGGTCTTTCGATTCTTGGGAAGCAGGTCGATCCCAATACGGCTTCTTGGTGGATGGCAGCGGGTCTTTTGGTCGGTTTTATCAAAGGCCGCTTTGTTCTCGCGAAAACAGTGCGGAGAATGTGTCAGAGGATCGCTTCTCTTGCGGTTCCCATTTCGGTGAAAGACGTTTACCCAAAGAGTTATTGGATCCTTCTCGGCTCCATGATGCTGCTTGGCTTTGCCTTGCGTCTCGTTCCACTCGAATGGCGCGGCTTCATCGATGTAGCTGTCGGTTCTGCCTTGCTCCACGGCGCTTTACTTTATGTGAAAGCTGCAAGATCACTTGTGGTAAGCGGATCCTGAGTCGATCTCGATCGCTCGATAGAGTTGCTCTAATAAGATCAGCCGGGTCATTTGATGCGTGAAGGTGAGGGGAGATAAACTCCACCGCCAGGCGCTTTTCTCTAGAAGAAGAGGGTCGATGCCCTCAGAGCCCCCGATCAAGAAATTCAGACGCGAACCGTGGTGAGAAAAAAGCTTGAGCAACTTTTTGCTGAGCGCCACGCTATCGACTAGTTCTCCGCGAACGTCGAGGGCGATCCAGGGAGATTGGATCTTTTCAGTGAGCTCCCGTTCATTTTTCGCGAGAACCCATTCGACCCCAATTTGGCGGCTCAGCCGTTTTTCATATTCGGCGAGCGCTTCTTGGAGCCACGTTTCTTTTAACCGGCCAATGGTATAAATTTTGACTTTAAACATGCTTTCTTAACATTATGGTTCTATGTTAGCCTTTTATTGGGATCCAAAGCCAGAGATGTTTGTGCTGCCTGTTCTGCAGTGGCCCATTTTGTGGTATGGAGTTCTGTTTGCGTGCGGCTTTGCCCTTGGCTTCCCCATTTTCATCGGCGCCTTGACCCGTTTCTTTTTGCAGCGGCCTGATATTGAAGAGCGAGAAATCATTGGCCCCATCCAGGACCCTCGGATTGCTTCTATCGCAGAGAAAGGAAAAGAAAACATCGCCAAAGCGCTCAACGAGTGGCTTGTCTCCAATGAGCCGATGGACGAAACGCTGCCAAAAAAAGAGTCTTTCTACGCCAGTTGCAGTCTACACGCGCAAGCAGCGCTCCGCCGCCTGAAATTGGAGCATCGGTTTCCCGATGGGCTCCTTAGCTTAAAGCGGCAAGCGATCTTTCTCACCGACCGGATCGTCGTCTATATGGTCGTCGCTACCGTAGTCGGCGCTCGCCTTGGCCATTTTTTCTTCTACGAGAGTCCCGGCAACTACCTCACCCGGCCCTGGGTCATTTTCCAATTCCCTTTCAACGGCCTGGCCAGCCACGGAGCTGCTATTGCCATCGTGATCGCTCTATATCTTTTTGCCTGGCGCTATCGCTCTCAGGCCCGCGGTCTGACGGGCCTTCGGCTCCTCGACTTCGTCTCCATCCCCGCCGCCCTCGCAGGGGCCTTTATCCGAGTCGGAAATTTCTTCAATCAGGAAATCTTGGGAAAAATGACCGACGTTCCTTGGGCCGTCACGTTCGGCCACCCGGCCGACCACAGCCCCCCTTTCCCCCGCCACCCCGTCCAGCTCTATGAGACCCTGGCCTATGCCCTGGTCTTTTTCCTTCTATGGAAGCTCTCTTTTCGCCCTAAGTACCTGCTAGAGAAGGGGAAGCTCCTCGGCCTCTTCCTTATACTGGTCTTTGGCGCTCGCTTTCTCATCGAGTTTTGGAAGGTAGAGCAGAGTCACATCCTTTCATCTGCCCTGACGATGGGTCAGTTTCTCTCCATCCCTGCCGTTCTCATCGGTGCAATTCTTTTTTTCAGAGAAAGAAATAATCATTTATCAGTCCTGTAAATATCCGAATTATAGTACAATTTAATCCTAATTTAGGATAATTATGACACAATCTGTTTCAAGCCCTTTTGAGTCATTTAAACAGGATTGGATTACTCCTCCAGAACAGCTTGAAAGGTTGGGTGTTTCTCCGATCCAAGCTGAAACATCAAGAGTGTTCATCCCTGAGATATCTCATCTTGTTGACCAATATCTTTTGGATCCACAACTAATCAATTGGCACACAGCTTTAAAACGACTTGATTATTTGCCCCCCCGAATTCCCCCTTTGCCAAACGATATTCATGATACTCTTGATAGTCGATGTCGGGGGAGCAAGCGAAAATGCGATGGAACTCGCGATCAGATCACTGATACCCATGTCCTTTATTTAAAGCCACCGGGAACTCTCAATGAATTCGTGGCACGAGTGAAAGCTTATGGAGAGCAAGCCATCAATAAGCAAGGAAAAAAACTTTATCCCTTTGGAATCCGAGGCAGTTGCAAAACCCCTCCTTCGTCGGGGCTTTGAAAAGCAGAAAAACTCC
>JAGWKU010000003.1 GCA_028873375.1 Verrucomicrobiota bacterium | reverse complement strand
ACGCCACTCCAGATCATCCTCGAAGACCGGCCAAGGATCTCGCCTGAAGTTCTAAACTTCCCTGTTTATGATTTGGATGCCTTATTTAGGCAGAAAATGGAGCTACCGGCGATTAATGGGAGGGGTTACTATGTACATAAATTGCCCGACTATTGATTCGGAGCTTGCTGTTCTAAATGATTGAAAGTAAAGATTTTATTATATGAATAGAGGCGATCTGGCTAGCTCGGCTATCGCCTAGCACAGACCATAGACGCTGGCATCCTGCTTGGCAGGAAGATCTTTTCTCCTCATTGAACCAGAGCGACTTAGCATGTTTCAAAAGCGCTTCGGGGGTGAGGTTGGGTCCGAAGAGCTCAGGGAAGAGCTCTTGTTGGAGGATGAGGTTGGGGAGGCCATAGTAAGGAAGGTGGATCATGAAGATCCGGCGGGCGAGGAAGAGGTCAAGGGGCTTGATGACGTACTGGATGACAGTGGGGACCCCATGGAGGGCCAGTTCGAGGGTGACGGTGCCCGATTTGGCGAGGGCCATATGGGTGTTTTGCATAAGGGGGTAGGTGTCTTGGGCGGGGATGGTGAGGGCGCCCTCTGCCTGGGCGCGTGAAAGGACGATTTGGAGGGTGGGATCGAGGGCTTGGAGGGCTCGGGCAGCCTCGAGCTGGAGAGGGAGATTTCGTTGGATTTCGTGGGACCTGCTGCCGGGGAAAATGGACAAGATCTTGTCGGTGGGTGAAAGGCTATAGCGCTGTCGGAAGGTCTCATCTTTGGGGAAGCGGCGAATGGCGTGGGTGAGTGGGTGGCCGACATATTCAGTTTGCAATTTTGTTCCTGCAAAGCAGGCAGGTTCGAAAGGGAGAATTGTGAGCAATAAATCGAGGGTCTCGGCCATTTGGGGAATGCGCTGTTTGCCCCATGCCCAGACAGTGGGGCAAATGTAGTGGATGAGTTTGCCTTGAAAACCGTGCTTTTTGAGCGAGCGGTGGAGGCGCAAGTTAAAGCCGGGATAGTCGATTCCGACAAAAGCTTTTGGCGAGAGCTCAAGGATTTTGCGGCGAAGTGAGAAGAAGAGTTTGCCGATTTTAGGGAGAGCCAATGCTACGTCGACAAAGCCCATTACTTGCAGACTTTCCATCGGTTCTACACAGATGATGGGGAATTTGCGCATGCGGGGGCCGGCAACGGCGGCGATGCGCAGCAACGGATTCAACGTGAGCAGCTCTTCAATCAATGCAGCGCCTTGCAAATCGCCACTCGGCTCACCTGCCAAAAGAAACAGATCGATCATTCTTTCTCTCTTTGCGGCGCTTCGCCGCCTCGGTGCTCTCGGTGTTCTCGGTGGTTTCATCAGGTCTCCTGAAACCCGGTCCTTTAGGGCCGGGTAATTCGCATCCTGTTTTGTTACTTTGTCAAAAGATTGGCGAGCCATTCGGCGCCTTGGCGAAAGGTTTCCGGCGCGGTGCCGTGTCCCATGTGACCAATGGATGGAGTGAGGATCAATTCGATGGGTGGAGATCGGTGGGTCGATTGTTCGGCGAGGTGGAGCGCGAAGTCGACACAGTTTCGGGTGCCGACAAGGGTATCTTTATTGCCCATGTAAAGGCGGATGGGACGATTGGCGATTTTGGGAGCGAGGGGGAAGAGATCGAGGGCTTGGAGGAGGGGGTGGCCTTGGAGGGGCTGGAATTCTTGGGTCCAACCGAGATTGGTGATGGGGGCAAATTGGAGAATTGCCCGGAATCGCTCTTCGCGGGCAGCCAGGTGGGAGGCGATAAAGCCACCGCGAGAGAGGCCTGCTAACCCAAGTTTGGCTGGATCGACGAGTTTGGAGCGGATCGCATAGTCGACAGCGGTAAGGGCTTGGTCGAAGAACTCGCTGAGCCGGTCGATTCCTTTGCTCATTTCTTCAGCCCAGACAGAGATCGCTTTTTTGGGGGGAAGGCCACTTTCATGAGCGGGGAGGGTGAGCGAAAAAAAGCGGATCCACCGGTCGGCGAGAAATTGAACGGGTTGGTTGAAGGGGTCAAGGGTGAGAGAGTCGGGGCCTGAGAGGGAGAAGTAGAAGATCGAGGGAAGGGGGCCGTGGTCGAGGGCGGGGCCTGTGTGATAGAGGGCGAGATCAGGAGAGACGTGAAGCTCGTTGCAGAGGAGACTCATGGCGAATCGTGGGTTTCGTGGGGACGTCCTCTTCTGCGCCGTCGGCGTCGGCGGTGGGGATGAATCTCTTGTAAAGGGACTGTTTGCTCAGCAAAGCCTGCTTCGGTCCAGCGGGTGTGGTACGGAAGAAGATCGGGCTGGATGGCGGCACGGATTTTGAAGAGTTTGAGCGCTAGCGGGAAGAGCGGATCGCGGGGAGCGCGGAGGGTGCGGACTGGCTTGTCGTCGAGCGGTTGAATCCGAAATTGGGCAGTTAAGACAAAGGCGGCCATGCCGCGGAGGCGGCGAGGGAGGAGGAAAAAGGTGCTAAATGCTTCGTCGATGGCGCGGAGGGCTTCTTCTTGGATGAGGGCGAGGTGGAACGGACGGTCGCTTTTTTGTGCGCGGAGGAGAAGGCGGTGACGTAAGAGGGGAAAGAGGAGGGTGGAGAGAAGGACCGATCGGTCGATAGAGCCTTTGCGCACGTCGGCGTCGAGCTCGCACAAGAGGGCGAGGATTTCATTGTCGGGGCTTTTATCGAAGTAGTCGGCTACTCCTGGCAGGAGGGGGCGCAAGAGGCCGTACTCGTGCAAGAGATGGAAGAACGTTTTGGCCGATCCAGATTCGAGCATTCGGAGAAGCTCTTCGAGAATGCGAGCCGATGAACTTTTTAAAATTTCATTCTTGCAGTTGAGCAGGGCTTCGAACGTTGGTTTATCGATATCAAAACGGAAACGGGCGCAGAATTTGATAAGGCGAATCATCCGAACGGGGTCTTGCGAAAAGCGAAGGTGGGGTTGGCCGATTGTGCGTAAAACTCTTTTCTCGAGGTCGAGATAGCCGTCGACGTAATCGATCACCGTTTGGCTCTGCGGATCGTAAAAGAGGCCATTGATTGTGAAGTCGCGCCGCAGCACATCTTCTTCTTCATTGCCCCATACGTTATCGCGGACGATCAGGTCGGCGGTGCCGGGGTCTCCAGCACGAAAAGTGGAAACTTCAATGATTTTTTTACCAAAGCGGACATGGGCGAGACGAAACCTGCGGCCGATGAGGATCGCATTGCGGAAAAGAGCTCGGACTTCCTCTGGCTTTGCGGAGGTAGAGATGTCGAAGTCTTTAGGCCGTTGCTTTAGCAGCAGGTCGCGGACGCCTCCTCCCACGAGGTAGGCTTTGTATCCAGCGGTCCGGAGCTTTTCGATGACATATCTAGCGTGCTCGTCGATCTGCTCAGGAGAAATTTTATGCTCGTGGGCAGGGTAGACTTTTGGCTGCACAAATACGGGGCTTTTATCTCTATACACTCCTTGTCATCATATGGGGGTGAGGGGGTTAAAGTAAAGTCGGAAGTCGTAAGTTGGAAGGCAGTCGTGAGCTTCACCCTTTACATTTCAAGGAAATCTTTGTATGTAGGTCGTATGCATGTGAAGTGGAAAACTCACCGGATTCTGGTTGTGGTGACGACGGTTTTGTCGGTGTGTGTGTTTGCGGCAGGGCTTTTCTATCAGTCGGTCCGGATGCGGGGGGCATTAGGTATTCCGCTGGCCGATTTGCCGACGCTGGGGAGTCCGAGAGCGCCGATAGAGATTGTCATTTTTGAAGATTTTCGGTGTTACGGGTGCCGTACATTCAATGAGGAAATTTTTCCACAGGTCGAATCGCGCTATATCACTTCAGGGCGGGCTCGCTATACGTTTGTCCCCGTCGCTTTCATGAGTGGGTCGAAACCTTTAGGCAATGCAGCGATCGCGGTGCATAAGCAGGCGCCCGATCGCTTTTTTCCCTACATCCGCGAGTTATTTCGGTATGCAGAAATGCGACAGGGAAGAGAGAGTGACCCGGCTGTGTTCGTCAAGATTGCGAAAAAAGTGGGTGGCATTGATTTGAAAGAGTTAGAGAAGAGCATAAAGACCGAGCGGTATTACAACGAGCTCGAGCGCAATTACCAGTGGGCAAAGCGGATCATGGGGCGTAAGTTTGGCACGCCAGCTCTCTTTGTCAATGGAGCGCTCACATCCACAGCGAGTTTCCGAGCGGTCGAGTTGAAAATTGACCGGGCGTTGGAAGGGAGCGAGCCATGAAATGGGTTCGAACCTATGCGTTCTACGGTGCGTGGCTCGTCTCTCTTGTCGGCCTTTTCATGAGCCTTTATTTTAGTGAGATTTTAAACTACGAACCTTGTCATCTCTGCTGGTACCAGCGGATGGCTCTTTTTCCTCTCGCTCTTTTACTCGGAGTGGCCGTTTATCGAGACGACCGCCGTTTTGTTTTTTATGGCCTCATTTTGGCCGCCGTGGGAGAATTTTTCGCTCTCTACCAAGTGCTAGAAGGCTATCTTCCCGTGTTGAGGAATGGTATTCTCTGCGGAAGCGTTGGAGATTGCGCTGAAAATGTCTTCACCTGGTTTGGGTTCATGACGTTTCCTCTGCTCAGCGCCATTGGCTTTGCCCTTATCAGTGCGCTTCTTTGGTGCTCTCGGCCTACTCGTCCTTGATGTCGGCAGTTAAGCACCAGCAGCAACGAAAGCTCTGGCGGAAAGAGTTCCATGCTTTTTGAATTCTTGATGTCGGAAGAGGACGAAGATCGTGCTGCGAAGCAGCCGTTTCGAGCGGGGCGGGCGCTGATTGAGCTTTTTTCGGATCGTTACTCATTGATGGTGGTTCGATCGGCCCAATATTTCTGTTGGCAAGAGACGCTCCTGAAGCTTGCTGGCTTGGATAATTATCAATGATATC
Organism: Verrucomicrobiota bacterium; assembly: GCA_028873375.1. GTDB lineage: Bacteria > Chlamydiota > Chlamydiia > Chlamydiales > SM23-39 > CAITMJ01. The sequence goes on along the minus strand of JAGWKU010000003.1, from coordinate 30,444 downwards.
AATCGCAGTATGTAGCTTTGAATCTGGATCTTTATTTTCATCTTCTATGTCCTCCCACGGGTGGGTTTCTTCGGGAAGAGGGGATTTGATTCTCTCGACGTTTGTTCCTATTTCGCTCGACATAGATACCTCCAAAAAACGAGCCAATCATTAAGAATTTGTTTATTTCAAGCAAGCTCTTTTTTTAAATTTGTAAAGGCGATATGATCCTCTCACCAGGAGTCCTAAACATGGCAAAACTCTATTTTCGACATGGCACCGTGGGCAGCGCGAAAACGCTCAATCTGTTGGCCGTCGCCCACAACTACCGACAACAGGGAAAAAAGATTCTGGCGATGAAGCCCGACCTAGACACCCGTTTTGGTCGTGAGCGGATCAAATCTCGCTCAGGACTCGAAATGCAAGCGGATGTTCTCATTATGAGCGAGCAGTCGCTGCAGGGGATTGACTACAATGGCGTCTCCTGCATTCTCGTCGACGAAGCGCAATTTTTGAGCGGCAAGGTGATCGAAGCTTTGCGCCAAATTTGTCTCCAGTGGGACCTCCCGATCATTTGCTACGGTCTGCGCACCGATTTCAAGTCGCGCCTGTTCGAAGGATCGATGCGTCTCATGGAACTGGCCGATTCGATTGAAGAGGTAAAGGCGACGTGCTATTTCTGCAATCGAAAATCGATCATGAACCTCAAACACGTCAACGGTGTGGCGGTGAGTGAGGGGCCCTCGGTCGAGCTCGGGGCTGACGAGAAGTATTTTCCCACTTGCTTCCGCTGTTATCAGAGAGAGGTGAATAAAGGAAAATTAGGAGAGATTAAAAGTCACTTGCTTGCGGAGGAGAAACATTCCCGTTAAGTTGAGCAAGAGAAGCGCGGCGCCTGAGAGCGACATGATGACAAAGGCCTGCGTTGACGGAATGAATGCAAAGAGCGGCAGCGCGATCGCTGCGTATGTATAATAGAGAAGCGGGCCCCACCTGCGCGAGAGAAATTTCGCACACTTTACGCCGACGACGAAGTAGGCCAAGATCGTGCTGTAGCCGAGCAAGAAGAGGAAGAACGGCATGAAAAAGTGCATGTAGGGGAAGGTCAATCCAAGCGCCTCTTGCACCATCAAAGCGGGATCGATGCCTGAATTCCAATGTCCCGTCGTCAATACGAGCAAGATGCTCAGTGTACAAATCACAAATGTGTCGATGAAAATACCGATGATTCCCAACGATGCTTGCCGTCCTATGTGCGTCACTCGGCTCTCTGCGTGGATGATCGCGTTGTAGCCAATTCCAATATCGCCTGAATAAGCGCCTCGCGACAGTCCCATCGAAATGGTCAACATCACCGAACTTCCGGCAAAGCCGCCAAGCGCCGCTTGCGTAGTAAACGCGCCCTCAAAAATGGAGGCGAATACACCGGGCAATTCGGCCCAGCGATGACCGAGGACCCAAAAGGCCATTCCCAAATACAGCAAGATGAAGAGCGGGATGATCGCGCTACACACTTCGCCCACGCGGTTGATCCCTCCGGCGCCCACGGCTAATGTTGCGACGAGCAGAATGGCGACGACCCAATAAGGATCGAACGCCCAGTTGGTCGCAATGCTATCGGCCATTACATTGAACATGAAAATTTCAACGCCATAGACGCACAGCAGGATGCACACCAGGGGCGCTACCCATCGCACTTTGTAGGCGGCGGGGAGAAAGTACATCGGTCCGCCGTCATAGCTTCCCGATTCATTGCGCACCCGATATTTCATGCCTAAATAAATTTCGGCATATTGGATCAACATTCCCATCAATCCGCCGACCCAGGCCCAAAACAACGCACCTGGCCCTCCGATCTGCACGGCCGTGCAAATCCCCACCACATTGCCAATGCCAATGCAGCCGCCGATCGCAGCGAAAAACGCCTTCATCGGATGCACCCCCGGTCCGCCCGTCTTCTCTGCGAAAAACGAGCCAAAACAGCGGATGACCGCAGGGAACTTGCGTATCTGGAAAAAACCCGATCGAATCGTGAAATAGCCGCCCAGTCCTAAGATCAGGAGGAAGGCGACATGGGCCCAGACGAATTCGTTGATTTGTTCTAAAAGTTGAAACACAGCCCTATCATCCCCGATGAAAACAATGATTGCAAGGCTTTACATTTGCCAATGTTTTTGGTTATATTACCAAGATAATAGGTTGGTAGAGAATGCTTGAAGGACTTTTTGGGAATCGAGTGATAGAGCAGATTTTGTTTTTCTTGCATGCCCACGAAAATTGTTTTGCGTCTGAACTTCGCCGGCGACTAGGCCTTCATTTATTTAGTATTCAAAACGCTTTAAGTCGTCTGGAAAGACAGGGAATTTTGGTTAGCTTTTTGGTAGGAAAAACGCGTCTTTATCAGTGGAATCCTCGATACCCTTTCTTGAAAGAATTTCAGATCTTTATTTCCAAAGCATATTCATTTTTGCCCGAGCATATGAAGGAGCGCTATGACCCTCCCATTCGAAAAAGGTCAAGAAGAGCGGGGAAGCCTCTGATGGTTTCTGAGAAAATTAAACAGGGGCTGGAATAAATTTTTACTCAATCATGCGTATCAGGCAAATCCTATTTATCATGTTTCGCTCTGAGCAACAGAGAAACATGATAAATAGGATTTGCCTGATACGCATGATGAAGAATAGAAATGCTGAAAGATCTCTGATGTAAAGATTTGATGTCAGTAAGTTGGGTTAAATATTATTTAGCTGCAAAAACTGATCTTTCCAGTAGTAGTGATCTAGGAGTCCGTCGGTATTTCTTCCTAATATGTGGAAGGCGATGTAGAGCGCTTCGACGGAGGCGAGGCCGGCGTTGGGATCGGGGCATTCGGTTTGTCGGCGGGGATAGGCTGTTTTGAAGCCGGCAGGGAGGCTGCGCGCTTCTAATTGGATTCCCAGACTTTTTTCCATGATTTGCGCGAGGCGCCAGGTGCCATCGATAAGAAGGAGCGGGCGAGAGGCGTCGGCAAGAGTGAGGGGCGGGGCGCCCACTTTGAGGAGGAGCGTACCGGTGAGGTCGGGAAGCGGGTCGGTGGGATAGGTGTAGAAAGTGAGGTCTGATCGGGTTTCTAAACCCGAGAGGGAACACTTGCGGAGGTTTTCGCGGCGGTGGCGGAGAATGATCATGTGATGAATTTGTGCGAGGTGACTTTGTAGAGTTCCTTGGGGATTTCGAAGAGGAAGCGAGAAGGGTTGGTCGGTTGGGCTTTGCCCATGCGGAGGCGAGAGCGGGCCATGCTGAGCGAGAGGTATTTTTGGGCGCGGGTGATGCCGACGTAGAAGAGGCGACGCTCTTCTTCGATACCGGTTTCGGCAGCCCCTTTTTCGTGAGGCAGGATATTGTCTTCAAGGCCGGCGATGAAAACGGCGGGGAATTCGAGTCCTTTGGCGCTGTGGAGGGTCATGAGCTGCACTTTGTCGTCATTGGAGGGGCGGGCGGCAGAGGTGTAAGTTTGGGCGGCGAGTGCGGTGGTGGCGACGAAATCGGAGAGGGATGGGTCGGGCGTGTCTTGTTCGTATTGCGCGAGGGCGTTGACGCACTCTTGTACGTTTTCCCATTTGAATTCCCGCATCTTCTCGCTCTTGACCTCTTCTTCAATGGCTTTTTTGTAGTTGATCTCTTGGATGAGCCAGGTGAGTCCTTCGGAAAGGGGCCCGGAAGCGAAGCGGCGCTGCGCTTTGGCGATCAGGTCGGCGAAATGGCGGATGCCGGCGAGTCCTTTCGGATGGCCATCAAGAGGTTTTTCTCCGGAAGCGATTTGTTGGAGGAGGTTCCAGAGAGGGAGGTTGGCCGAGCGATTTTCTTGGGTGAGTTTATCGAGGAGGTCGTCGGAGATGCCGCGGCGAGGGACGTTGAGGATGCGGAGCAATGCTTCTTGGTCGAGGGGATTGGCAATGACTCGGAGATAGGCGAGGAGGTCTTTGATTTCACTCCGTTCGGAAAATTCAAGGCCGCCAAAGACTTCGTAAGGGATGCCCCGCATCCAATGATCATTTTGCTGCCACGGAGCTTGCATCAAGGCGAGTTCAAAAGCGCGAGAAAGTGAGTTGGAGCGATAGAGAATCGCCATTTGTTTCCATTTTAAACCCTTCGTTTCGCGGAAGTGGATGAGGCGTTGAGCGACGCTTTCCGCCTCTTCGGCATCGGTGGGCGCGTGAAAGACTTCGATCAGCTCGAGGGTTTTGTCTCCGCTCCAGAGATTTTTTTTGTAGCGGTTTTCGTTGCGCGAGATGACGGCGTTGGCCGCATCGAGGATGATCGAGGTAGAGCGGTAATTTTGTTCGAGCTTGATCACTGTATCGGCTTTGAACTGGAGAATGTTTTTCACTTCAGCGCCGCGCCAACCATAGATCGATTGGTCGTCGTCGCCGACGACGCAGAGGTTTTGGTATTTCGAAGCGAGGAGCTCGGCCAGGCGAAATTGGGCCGGATTGGTGTCTTGATATTCGTCGATCATGAGATAGCGGTATCGATCTTGGTAGCGGGCGAGGACGTCGGGATGCTCTTCGAAGAGGCGAATAGTGAGGGTGATCAAGTGGTCGAAGCTGACGGCGTTGTGGGCGCGGAGGGTTGATTGGAGCCGCTTGTAGAGATCTTTCGAAAAGGGGTCGCGCCAGGTTCCGCCATCGGCTTGTGCAGAGGCCTTTTGCATAGAGGCGATCGTGGGGCCGAGCGAGGGTAATTCTCCTTCATGGCCGAGGAGATCGCGAGCGATATGGGTGACGAGCCGGTGGATGTCTCTTTCGTCGTAGAGGCTAAATTCTTTCGTGTAGCCAAGTTTGTCGATCTCCCGGCGGAGCACCTGCATGCAAAAGCTGTGGAAGGTAGAAAGTGTGACCCCTTTGGCGAGGGTGGGTCCGATGAGCGACTCGACCCGATGGCGCATTTCGGCAGCAGCTTTATTGGTGAAGGTAAGGCCTAAGATCGATTGAGGGCTCTCGCCCAGCGTTTGGATGAGGTGGGCGATCCGGTGAGTAATCACCCTCGTTTTGCCCGAGCCTGCGCCGGCTAGGATAAGGACCCTGCCTTTGACGGTTCGGACAGCGAGTTCTTGGTTAGGGTTGAGGGTCATTTGCCATCGAATAACGCGAGGAGTTCAGTGGCGATATCCGTAAATCTTGCCCCTTTTGCTCGCTGGCGCGGGACAACGTGCAGATCAGCCGAGGGGAGACACGCCTGGTGGAGACGAAATGCCTCTCGAATGAGTCGCTTAAAGCGATTCCGTTCGTGGGCAGGGCCGTAGCGTCCAGAGGCAGTGATCCCTAAGCGGAGTCGCTTGGCTGGCCGTACATCGACACAAAAATGTTTCCCCACCAGCCTTCGACCCTCTTGCTGGAGGATCCGAAAGTCGCGCTTGGAAAGGAGACGAGACTCTTTCTTAAAAGAATAAATCACAGAGCGAGGGTTTTGCGCCCTTTGCGTCGTCGTCGGCTCAATACCTTGCGGCCATTGGCTGTTTTCATGCGGGTGCGAAAGCCGTGTACTTTTTTGCGTCGTCGTTTTGAAGGTTGATAGGTTCTTTTCATAGTCCATTCCTTTTCATTGGGATTTAGAAAAAGAGTATAAGAGGAGGGAAGGAAACGATCAAGAAAAAGGTGTGGTCTGTAAAATTTTCAAGATTATTTTAAGGAATTGCTTTTTTTTACTGCAGGTCTATAATGCCCCTCGAAAAGTGAGTGGTCTATGGCACATGCTATAAAAATATATGAAACTACTCCTTCCATTCCAGTGAGCTTCTTCACTCCCATTTACGATTCCCGCCGCCCTTTTTTCAGCGCTATCGAAGGTTACTTCGATTGGGCGGGACACGGCGCTTGCACAGTTCGTCATCGAAATCATGACAAACAACAGATCGAAGGAATGAAAAAAGAGCTCCCCTGGTGGAATGTAGCGCTAAAGGTCGTTTCTTGCGCGACCTTGGTCATCCCTCTTGTCGCTTTATTGTTAAAAGTTATCTACCGCTCGAGATCTTCTTATGTGTGGGTGGTCGATCTCGCAGAAAGTTCCCAGTATCAAAAATTGGTAGTGGGGGGGGCAGTATCTACACGCATTGTGTAAAACGAATGAGGCATTGTGCTTAGGGAATCATAAAAGGACCTGTCAGATTGAGCTAGATGCTATGAAGCATGCGGAGAAAATGATTAACCACGCTGAAGATAGGTTAAGAGAGGCGGAAGAAGAGGCTGAAGTGATTCTCTGTTCCGCTCAGCAGCTGGCTGAAGAAATGCTTCTTCAGGTCGCCACATTGTTAAGTAAAAATTTAACTCAATAGGAAGGGGAAAATTCTCCTTGAATGCAAATCGAGGGATGAATATAGTATAGGCTTTCTATTTTGAGGAATTTGAGATGAAAGTTCGAGCATCGATTAAAGCTGACCCGTCGAAAGGGGACATCACCGTCCGCCGTCGGGGCCGTATATACGTGATCAACAAAAAAGACCCCAACCGCAAGCAGCGCCAGAAGGGTCCTGGCCGTAAAAAGTAAGAGAGGAATTGAATGGCAAAACGATCTTCCGTCGCTAAACAAAAAAAGCGCGAGAGAATGGTCAAAGGTAAATGGGATAGACGCCAAGCGCTCAAGAAAACCATTTCCGACACTACAAAATCGATCGAAGAGCGGCTTACCGCAGTCGATGAACTCAATAAGTTGCCAAAAAATTCTTCCTGCGTTCGTTTGCGCAATCGTTGTCAGTTCACTGGCCGTAGCCGCGGATTCCTTCGCAAATTCAAAATGTCGAGACTTTGCTTCCGAGAAATGGCCAACCAAGGCTTGATTCCCGGCATCTTCAAGGCATCCTGGTAATCTGAGCCAGTTACAAAACTCTTTGACCCGCACATCGGTGTCGTGCAGTTTTTGCAACTGGCTTTCTAATTTTGTAATCGAATCAGATCTTGAAGAGGCTTCCACTCCTCCAAGTCTTCGTTCCAAACGAAGGTCTTTGGAGAAATTTTTCCCTCTTTCCACGCGTTTGACACAGCCTCATAGCTCATGGGTCCCACTTGCTGGTGGCTCGGATCTAAGTAGTACCAAAATTTATTGATAGGACCAAAGAGATAGGGTTTTGGCACTGGCTTGATCGGCTGGGAAGGCATCTCTTTTTCTTTTTCCTTGCGCGACGGCGGAGCGAAAAAGATCGCCAAAATTCCGAGCAGGCCAAAGAAAAAGCCAATGGCAAACCATCCGAGTGGATTGCGTCCCCGTCGGTGGGCAATATAGGCCGATAAAAGGCCGACGGCGGTCGAAGCGAGAACAGCAGTTGTGAGATCGGGCCAAAACATGCGATCCACTATACCAGAAATCAGAAAAATGGGCTATACTAAGGCTTTGGAGAGAGTGTGACTATGTTTGACCAACTAAAAAATATGGATGCCAGGGAGATTCAGCTTCCTGAAACAGTGTTTATTCGCGATATTGAGACACGGGTATTTCAAGCGATTTGCCTGCAGACGCTAGCTAAGATCGATGGAATTGGCTTATTGGAAGGAAACTTGATCGACAGCCTTCTCGGCCGCGATTTGGAGCGGGTGAAGGGGATTCATGTCGAGCAAGACCAGAAAAAACATACGGTCGAAATCCGGGTAGAGATCAATATCGGCTACGGAATTTCGATTCCTGAAAAGGCTGAAGAGGTGCAGTCAAAACTCGCCGAAGAGGTGAGCCGCTGGACAGGTCTTCACGTCGCTGCGGTCCACGTCATCTTCAAAGACCTTATTTTACCCCAACCGGATGCAGAAGCGGCTGAGGGAGAACAAGCAGGAGCTGAATTAGAAGAGGCATTTTGAAAAATTCTATTTCCCAGAGGATTCAATGACGATTCGCCAGGCCCTCGCGGCTGCTCTACAGCTCTTTGTCCTCTTCGCATTTTTTGCCCTTGGGTTTTTCTTCGTCTCGCTTTCCTTTCTCCACGATGTTCGCACAGTTCTTTTCGGTGTCCTCTTAGATCGGCCCGATCTCTGTGCGCTCGTCGGAATTGGCTCGTTCACCGCTGCGCTTCTCTCTGCCTTTGGTTTTTATGCTCTTAACCGAGGGCAATACCTCCTCCTCCAAATGGGACACCACTGGCTTGAAATCGATCGAGAAGTACTTCGGCAAACAGTCGAGCCAGCGCTGCGGAAGGAATTTGCCGATAAGCTAACCATTTCTCACATCGAGATTGCTCGCAAAAAAGAGGTCGAGATCGGCCTTTTCATCGCGCCGATGGAGGAAGAAGAGCGAGAGCAACTTTTGCTCCGCGCTGAACAGCACCTCGAGACCCTCTTGCGCGAGCGCTTCGGCTATCGCCGTCCCTTCAAAGTCCAAGTCCTGACCTCCAAACTCTAAAGAGAAAGCCGCGAAGCGCGGCAAAAAAATTGCACCACTGAGATCACTGAGTACACTGAGGCCGCGAAACGCGGCAAAAGAAGAGAGGTGAAATCTTTTTTCTTTTTGCGGCGCTTCGCCGCCTCAGTGTACCCAGTGATCTCAGTGGTGAATAATATAACCGCGTTTCGCGGCTTTATTTTTCAGTGGTCCACTTGCGGAGGGTTTCGAGGTCTTTGTCGGTGAGCCCTTTGACTTGCTTCCATTCGACTTCCGATGCGGAGCGGATTGCTTTAACGCTGCCGAAATGACGCAGGAGCCGCTGCTTTTTAGTGGGACCAATTCCTTCGAGAAGGTCCAGTTCGCTGGAAAGGGTTCGCTCGGAGCGCCGCTTGCGGTGGTAGGTGATAGCGACTCGGTGCGCTTCATCACGGATGGTTTGAAGAAGAAAGAGAAGAGGCGAGCGGGGATCGATGAGAATTGGATCTTTCCGGTAAGGAAGGTAGATTTTTTCTTGGGTCAGCCCTTTGTCATGGCGAGCCTCTTCTTTGGAGACGCCAATGATGTCGACCGAAGCGATGTCTAATTCCTTGAGGACTTCAAGGGCGATGTTGAGTTGTCCTTTGCCGCCGTCGACGATGAGGAGGTCGCAAAAATCGTTCTTCTCTTTTTGTCGGACGAAGTGGCGCCGGATTACTTCGCGCATGGTGGTGTAGTCATCGGCGCGCTGAGTTCCTTTGATTTTGAAAAGGCGCTGGCGAGTTTTATCTTTTTCTCCATGGACAAAGGAGACGAGGCTGGCGACAGGGTCGGTGCCGGAGATATTGGAGGTGTCGAAGCATTCGATGCGGCGGGGAAAGCGGAGGAGTTGGAGCGATTCTTGGAGATCGAGGAGCCGCTTTTCGCGTAAAGAGCGGGCATCTTGCTCCCGGACAAAGAGCGCTTTGGCGTTGCGGTGAGCCATTTCAAGGAGATCTTTTTTCTTGCCGATTTTGGGCGTGGTTACGGTCACTTTTCGCTGAGCTGTCTCAGAGAGGATTTCAGAGAGTGCCTCTGCTTGTGAGAGCGAGGTGGGGACGAAAATCTCGGCGGGGAGTTGCGTTTGGTATTTGTAGTGCTGCAGGAGAAACGATTCGAGGATTTCGACGTCGTCTGAGGCGATCCGGTGAAAGCTGAAGTGCTCTGAGCCGGTGAGTTTGCCTTCGCGGAAAAAAAGGAGAGCGATGAGGATTGCATCGGCTTCTCGATAAAGTCCCACAACGTCGCAGTCTTTGGCAAATGGATTGTCGACGTGTTGGATCGTAGTGACATGTTCGATTTGCCGGATCGTCTGTAAGAGGGCGTCGGCCATTTCAAATTCGAGCGTTTCAGAAGCTTTTTCCATCCGCTGTTTGAGTTCGCGGAGCACCTCTTTGTCTTTTCCTTTGAGGAGGCGAATGGCTCCTTCCACGTGTTGCTGGTACTGTTCTTCTGTGCATTTGCTAACGCAAGGGGCGATGCATCGCTTGATGTCATAGAGCAAACAGGGCCGCGTGCGCGACATCAGCTCGGCGTCGGAGCATTGGCGCAGTGGAAAGAGACGCGATAAGAGATCATATGTTTGGCGCGCGGCGAGTGCGTTGGTGTAGGGGCCGAAGTAGAGGCCGTCATCTTTTGGCTTGCCCTTGTACCGGATGAGCCGGAGCATCGGCCATTTGTGCTGTGTGACGAGGAGACTGATAAAGGTCTTGTCGTCTTTGAGTAAAACGTTGTATTTAGGCTGGTGCCGTTTGATCAGTTGATTTTCGAGAAGGAGAGCATCTTTTTCTGTTAGAGCGACGATTGTATCGATCGTATCGACTTGGGCAATGAGGTAGGGAACCATTTCTCGCTCATCGCCATGCACTGCAAAGTACTGCTTAAGCCTTGCCCGTAAATTTTTTGCCTTTCCAACATAGAGCACGGTATCTCCCGCATCTTTCATCAGGTAGACACCGGGCTGATCTGGATAAAGCACTAGCGAACGAGGATCAAACGCCATACATAAAATTATAGCGGTTAGGTCCTAATAGAAAAATCTCTTTCTCCTTTGGCAGAGTGGCGCCTTTCTTTCCCAGACGAGGAGATGCCAGCTTTGCGCGCTGCAATTTCACCTTTTTTAACGCATAGGTGATCTACGAGTGCGAAGTTAAAGGTGTCGCCAACTAGAGTGATTTTCCCTTTGCCTTGGAAAGGAGGGAATGTTGTTTCTTTGGCTCCTTTGCAAGCGCCAAAATTTGGTGTGACCACCACGCCAGTTTTTAATATTTTCAATGTTATGGGGAGTTCTCCCACATTCTGTGTAAAGGTTCCGCATGTGCGGCAATTTGTCACTAACATAGACATAAATACCTCCTTAAAAAATTAAAACCCGATAAGTGTAAGGGAGTTGAGGTATTTTCTAAAGGAGTTTTTGAGTAGTTGTGGACGTTTCAGTATTAACCTGAGTCTCGGGTTAATAGCTCTTTTGTCTCTGATGGATCGGCCATGCGCGGGCAAGAATAGCTGCCAATTTCGGCTTGTTTCGTTTGGCCCAGTTAAGGATGTCGTGAGAGGGTTGTGCTTTTTTTGCGAGCTCTTGAATGAGTGCGGTCTGTTCTGTGAACTTTAGGTCTTTTCGGCAGAGAGCTGCTAGAAAAGATTGTTCGTTGGGAATGCTTTGCTCGAGGAAAGAATAAATGATATCGAGGCCTCCCTTCTCGAGGAAACTATTGAGCTGAGGGACGAGATTGACCGGTTCGTCATTTTCAGGGATGGGGGCAAGTCGTGGAGTGAGGGCCGCGAGAGGGGGAGAAAAAGGAGGAGAGAGTGGCTCTTCTGGACCAATCGGCGATGTCATTCCCTTCTTTTATCTTAATATTTTTTTTAAAAGCAATAATAGGATAGATAGGATAGAAATTCGCCGCAAAGCGGTATACACAACGCGATTCAAAATTTGAATCGCGTTGTGTATATCAGTGAAGGAGGCTGTCGGCTCTGCGGTGGAGTTCGCTGAGGCGGATGAGCCCTTCGAGCGGGGTGAGGCGGTCGACTTCGAGGGAGCGGAGTTGCGCGATGAGGTCGGTGAGGCGCGGGTCTGTGGCTGGCGGGGGGAGGAGGGAAAGCTGTTGGTCATCTTCTTTGGCTTTCTTTTTGCCGCGCGGGGCCGCTGCTTCGAGGGAGTAGAGCATCTCTTCAGCCCGTTTGATCGCCTTGTAGGGAAGGCCGGCGAGTTTGGCGACGTGGATGCCGTAGCTTTTGTCGGTTCCGCCGCGGAGGATTTTGCGGAGGAAAACGATCCCTTCGGTCGTTTCTTGGACGGCGACCTGGTAATTGACAGCGCCGGGAATTTCTTTCTCGAGACGAGTGAGTTCCCAATAGTGGGTCGCGAAGAGAGTTTTGGCCTGTTTGTGCTCGGTGGTGAGGAGATACTCGGCGACGGCCCAGGCGATTGAAATGCCGTCGTAGGTGCTGGTGCCGCGGCCGATTTCATCGAGGAGGACGAGGGAGCGGGAGGTGGCGTTATTCAAGATGTTGGCTGTCTCGGCCATTTCGACCATGAAGGTCGATTGACCGCGGGCCAGATCATCGCTCGCGCCGATGCGGGAGAAAATTTTGTCGGTGAGGCCGATCCGCGCGGAGCGGGCAGGGACGTAGGAGCCCATTTGAGCGAGGATGACGATGAGGGCAACTTGCCGGATGTAGGTTGATTTTCCGGCCATGTTGGGGCCTGTGATCAACATGAGCTGCTGTTTTTGGGAAAGCGCAGTGTCGTTGGGGATGAAGGAGGCCCTGCCCACCGATTGTTCGACGATCGGATGGCGCCCTTCGATGATATCCAAGACGTCGGAGGTGTCGAGTTTTGGCTGGATGAGCCCATTTTCGTCGGCGACGAGGGAAAGAGCGAGGAGGACGTCGATCCGGGAGACTGCTTTGGCGGCGAAGGTGATGGTGGCGGCGTGCTTTGCTACCTCGGCGCGAAGCTCTTCAAAGAGCTGTGCTTCGAGCGCTTTCGAGCGCTCTTCGGCTGTGAGTACTTGGTGCTCATAGTTGCGCAGCTCATCGGTGATAAACCTCTCGGCATTGACGAGCGTTTGCCGCCGCTGGAAGATGGGGGGGATTTTTTCGCTCTGTGCGCGGGTCACTTCGATGTAGTAACCAAATGCTTTGGTGTAGCTTACTTTCAGCGTTTTGATTCCCGTCTCTTCTCGGAGGCGCATCTGGTAATTCGTCATCCACGAGAGCGAGTCGCGCGAAAGGGTTCTGAGTCGATCGAGTTCAGGATGGACGCCATCTTTGAAAATTTCTCCTTCTCCGAGGCGAAGCGGGGGGCTTTCAGAGAGCGAAGCGCAGATCTTGCTCGAGATCGGGTCGGAGAGAGCCTCTCGTTGCACGATGAGTTCTTTGGCGGTGAATGAAGAGAGTGATTCGCGAATGGCTGGTAAGTGCGAGAGGGAGAGGCCTAGGGCCAAAAGATCGCGCGGCGTCGCATAGCGGGCCGTGATTTTCATCATGAGCCGCTCGAGATCGCGCACTTCGCCGAGCATTTGGTGCACTCGACGGCTTGCCTCAGGGACTTTTAGAAAATCAGCGAGGGCCTCTTGTCTTTCTTCGATTTCAGAGAGCGATAGGAGCGGGTGCTTGATCCAATGGCGCAGGAGTCGTCCGCCCATCGGGGTCGCGGTTCGATCCAAGTAACTCAAAAGGGTGTGATCGGCATGCGTCGATGATTCGGTGAGTTCCAAGTTGCGCACAGTGGAGCGATCGAGGGAGAGATAATTTTGAAGTGCTTCCGACGTTATTTGCCGCACGTGGTCTAAGCGAAGCCCGAGTTCTTGCTTCAAATATCCGACCAAAGCGCCGGCCGCGGCAATGGCGGCGAGTTGCCCTTTCAGACCAAATCCATCGAGCGTTTGCACTTCAAAATGAGCTAAGAGCAAATCATGAGCTGCTTTCGAGTCAAAGCGCCACTCTTCTTTTTCATTTAACACATAGGGGAAGCCGTGGGACAATTCGATAAAGAGTTGCGCATGCGCCTGCTTGAACTTTTTCGATATGAGCAACTCTGTCGGCCTCAGCCGATAGAGTTCATCGATTAATTCCGCGCTCTGCTCTACCTCTACCGTCCGAAACTCGCCTGTCGTCACATCGAGCGCGGCCATGCCATAGAGAGTTCCCACTTGCGCTACCGCGACGAAGTAGTTATTCCTTTTGTCGGTTAAAAGCTGGGAGTTGACAATCGTTCCGGGAGACACGATCCGGACGATTTCTCTTCTGACGAGGCCTTTGGTGGCTTTTGGATCTTCCGTCTGCTCCGCGACGGCGACCTTGTAGCCTTTGGCGATCAGCTTGTCGACATAACTTTCCGCCGTGTGAAATGGAACGCCGCACATCGGAATGCCTTGCCGCGCCGTCAACGTCAGGCCAATTTCCTTCGACATCCGCTTTGCGTCGTCATAGAAAGCTTCATAGAAATCGCCCAAGCGAAACAGCAACAGGGCATCTTTGGCCTGCTGCTTACACGCTTCCCATTGGGCCATCATCGGCGTCGTCATGGCAAGTGATTATACAAGGCAGAAGTGAAAGAAGGAACTCTTTTTAACCTTCTGTCTTTTGACTTTTGACTTTTCCGGCGGTATGATGCAGGCATGTTTTGGTTGAGAAAGAAAAAACCACTTCCTTCGGTGACGTTTGCGACGAGTGTGTGGGAAAAGGATTGGCGGCATGTGCTCCGCCCTGAATATTTGCACGTACAGCAGGTGAGGCATCACTGCATTTCGTTCGCTGAAAAGCTCCTTGTGATCAACAACGTGAACGATTTGCCGGAGGTGAAGCGGGTCGCATGCCGGTTGATCGAAGAGGGGATCTTAACGCGGTTTGTCGTGGCGGACGAAGTGGCGAAAGAGATGCTGCCATTTTTCCAGCTCCGACGGAGCGATTTTCGCTCCGATGGCAGTGTGCCCGATGAGTGGATCTATTACAATGCGCTGGCGCCTCTTTCGGCCGTGTATGAGTGCCAAAGCGATTATTTACTCTATTTGACGGGCGATGTGCGGCTGGAGAGGCCGATCGATTGGGTGCGGCCGGCATTGACTTTGATGGAGCGGCATCTAGAGTTCAAGGTAGCCAACCCGACATGGAATGAGCGGTATCGAGAGGCAAAGAGAGAATCGTATCGAGGCCAAGGGCCCTTTTTTGTGGCGAAGGAAGGGTTTTCCGACCAGATTTTTTTGGTGAAGCGAGAGGTGTTTCGACAGCCGATCTATGGGGAGATCCGGAGCGATGCAGGTCACTTCCCACGCGGGGATGTCTTTGAGAAACGCGTTTTCAGCTATATGAAAAATCGCGGGTGGGAGAGAATCACCTTTAGGCGTGGATCATATACTCACGAAAACATTGAATGGGCTCCTTCTCTAGGACAAGTTTAGAACTTCTTCGCTCGCGGATTGACCTGGTCGAGGTGTTGAACCCGCATGTGAAGTTGCAGCGGGCCGGCGCGGCCTACAAGGCCCTGTGTCCGTTTCATGAGGAAAGAACGCCCTCGTTTGTCATCCAAAAGGGCGACAGTCACTACCACTGCTTCGGCTGCGGCGCACATGGCGACGCGATCCAGTTTTTGATGACCCACTTGCGGATGAGTTTTTTGGAGGCGGTCGAATCGCTCGCCGAGAAATTTCATGTGCAGTTGGAAGAGGTGGAAGGCCCTGACCGACCGAAGGGACCGCCCAAGGCTCTGCTCAAAGAAGCCCTGGAGCGAGCGGGTGAGTTCTACCACTTCTACTTGCTTCACACGCTCGAGGGGCATGCGGCGCTCGATTACTTGTACACCCGCGGCCTCGATCTCGATTTCATCCAGAAATTCCAATTTGGCCTAGCTCCCAAGCAAGAGGGATTGTTTCTGCGCGCAATGCGGGAGCATAAGTTCAACGATGCTCTCCTCGGCGAGGCGGGGCTTTTATCGAAAGGGAGAGAGTTTTTCTCCGACCGGATCACCATTCCGATTCGGGACGCAGTGGGCGCCATCATTGGTTTTTCCGCGCGCAAGTACAAAGCGGATACATTTGGTGGTAAATACATCAATACGCCAGAGACGTTGCTCTTTAAAAAATCGCGCGTCCTCTTTGGTTTGAGCTACTCGAGAAAAACGATTGCCAAAGAGCGCAAAGCGCTGATCGTCGAAGGACAAATTGATGCGCTGCGGCTGATCGACTCGGGCTTTCCGTGGACAGTGGCTGGGCAAGGGACGGCTTTCGGCGAAGAACATGCAAAAGAATTGATCCACCTCGGCGTGAGGCAAGTCTATCTCTCGTTTGACGGCGATACGGCGGGCCAAGAAGCGGCCGTGAAGGTCGGCAACCTTTTCTCGAAAGAGGGAGTCGAGGTGCTTGTCGTTCCGCTCCCGGAGAAATGCGACCCAGACCTCATGCTGATGGAAAAAGGGCCTGCAGAGTGGCAAAAATTGCTCGAAAATAGCGGTGATTACCTTTCCTTTTTAGTGCGCCATTTTTCTAAGACAATCAACGTCAATACGCCGGCGGGCAAAAATGAACTCGTGACGATGATTGCAAAGCGAATCCGCGATTGGGATCATCCGCTCATGGTGCACGAGAGCTTACGCAAATTGGCGAAACTCACTGGCACGCCCGAGTCGCTCGTCGGAGCGCCCGAAGAAAATGCGCCGCAGATCTACATCAAGCGCTCGGCGAGTGTCACTTTCACTGAGATTGATCCCGATCGCATCTTAGAGGCCGATCTGCTCCGGTGGCTCCTTCTCATGGGACCGACATTACCCCAACTTTTTACCATCGCCGCGGCCAATCTCATGCCGGTCCATTTTCGCCTCCTCGCGAGCCGGGCCCTCTATGAAAAGCTCCTCTCTAAGGACGACTCTTCCGCCGACCTCCTTTCTCTTGCGATTGGCCTTGAAAGTCCTGAACATCAGCTTTTTATGGCAGAAGTATTGCAGAAAAAAGTGAATCGAGAAAGAGCCATTCCCTGCTTTATCGAGACGGTGCAGCGGATCCTCGAGCGGCACTGGATGTATGAGCGGGAGCAAATCAAGATGAAGATCTACAGTGGGCAATGCAGTGAGGCTGAAGTGCTCGAGCTGGCCCGCAAATTCGACGAGCTTAAGCGGGCGCGGCCGCAAGCAGTGATTCCAGAAGGAGTTCAACTCAATGCATGAACACTTGATTTTTTTTGACGGGGAGTGCCCTTTTTGCCACCGTTCGGTGAGCCAAGTCATCGAACTCGATAAGGAAGAAAAATTCGTCTTTGCGCCACTGAAAGGACAAACAGCAACTCACATTTTACACGGCCCGCTCGCGTCCTACGGGCAGATGAACAGCTTGGTCCTCATCGAAAATTATCGCTCGACTGGCCGCAGTTTTTGGATCCGCTCGCGCGCCCTTCTCCGCATTTACTGGCTCATCGGCGGAGAGTGGAAACTGCTCGGCATGTTCTCCTTCTTGCCTGGCTGGATCGGTGATTTCTTCTACCGCTGGCTCGCGGAACATCGCCATCAATTCAAAATAAAGATGCCCCAAGAGCCAGGACCTGCAAATAGATTTTTGCCCTAATTGCTTCTTAATCATCGAGGGAAGAGCCGAAGAGAACGGTGACGTTTCGGTCGAATCCTTCGTTTGATTGGATGGCTGTGTCTTTGACGTCGAGAAGGCGGAGGTGTTTCAGTGTATGGACAATTTTTTGCGCTGATTCAAGGACAATCAAATCAAAAGAAGGGATCTTAGGGAGGTTGTGATCGGCAGGACCAATCGGATAAATCGTCATGTAAGCTGGAAGGCCTTTTTCCTTCCGCTTTATCATAAAAATTAATTGAATGTAAGGACTTCTTAATATTTCGGCGTTACGCGAGTTTTGGCGCGAGTGTTTGGACGAGGTGAGAGATGGCGACTCGCTCTTGTTTCATCGAGTCGCGGTCGCGCAGCGTCACAGTGTCGTTTTCGAGCGTGTCGAAGTCGATTGTAATGCAATAGGGCGTACCGAGCTCATCTTGTCGACGGTATCGTTTGCCGATGGCGCCCGATTCGTCGTATTCGCAGAGCCAATGGGTCTGCAGCATTTTGAAAACGTGCATCGCCTTTTCAGCGAGCGGCTCTTTTTTCATGAGCGGGAAGACAGCCACTTTGACTGGGGCAATTCGAGGATGGAAGTGGAGCACCGTGCGCATTTCACCATTTTCGAGCTGCTCTTCGTCATACGCATCACAGAGAAGGGCAAGGAGGGTCCGTTCGACGCCAAAGGTGGGCTCGATGACGTGGGGAACAAATTTTTCTCTCGTCTCGGGATCGGTGTAGTCGAGCGTTTGTCCTGAGAATTCGGCGTGTCTTTTGAGGTCGAAGTCGGTCCGGTAGGCCAGGCCGTAGAGCTCGCTTGTTCCGAAGGGGAAATCATAGACGAGGTCGACCGTCCGCTTGGAGTAATGGGAGAGTTGCTCTTTCGGGTGCTCTTTTTCATGGATACGAGCTGACTTTAGGCCGATCATTTGGCACCAGTGGTGCATCGCCTTAAGCCATTCTTCAAAGGTCTTTTCCCAGGCGCTTTCGCGGATGAAGTATTCGATTTCCATTTGCTCGAATTCGATGACGCGGAAGATGAAGTTGCCGGGCGTGATCTCATTGCGAAACGCTTTGCCGATTTGCGCGACGCCAAACGGAATCCGGACGCGCATCGTATCGACGATGTTTTTAAAGTCGAGGAAGATCGCTTGCGCTGTCTCAGGCCGCAAGTAGGCGACATCGCCGTCTGCGCCCGTCTTGCTCATATGGGTGTGGAACATGAGGTTGAAGTTGCGAGCAGCCGTAAAATCTTGCGCGCCGCACTTGGGGCATTTGATCTTGCGGCTCTGTACGAGCTCGGTCATCTGTTCAACGGTCAGCCCTTCAGCCGATTGCTCGAGCGCTTCTTCGATCAAATGATCGCAGCGAAAACGGCCTTTACAGGCTTTGCAATCGATGAGTGCGTCGTTAAAGCCATCCAAGTGACCGGACGCTTTCCATGCTTTTGGATGGAGCAAAATCGGGCCATCGAGGCCCACCATGTCGCGCCGTTCTTGGACGAATGTCTTCCACCAGAGATCTTTGACATTTTTCTTCAGCTCAGCGCCATACGGGCCGAATGAATAGGTATTCGCAAAGCCGCCATAAAGATCGGAACCGCCGTAAATGAATCCGCGTCTCTTCGCCAAGGCGACGACATGCTTCAGGCTATCTTGGATCTTTGCGCTCATGCATTTCCCTTAAAAGGGCCCAGGATACACTATTTGCTTGAAAAAAAGATAGGTTCTTCTAAGGAATCTTCTTCTTCCCGTGGAAGTGGGTTAAACGGCATGACGCGATAGTTGCATTCAGGGAAGGATAACGGAAGACCTATAAAATTTGCCCAATAAACATCACGCGCAAAGCTGGCTAAAGCAGAGGGATGGGGTGTTAAAAACTGATTTCTGAGACGATTTATTTCTAGAATATTCTTGCAAGGTGTTAAGTTTACCATGTTGTTGTTCACTTCAACGTCTTTTATTATATAAACAGAAATCCATTCGCCTGTCTCTTTTTTGGAATAGCTCTCAATGAGAGCAAAGCCGTGAAGAAAGGGGTGATTTCGCAATTTATAGCCATCTTTCAATAGAATCAGGTAGCAGGTATCTTTGTTCCGTTTATACAAACAATCCGACAAGCATCGGAGCGAAGTTCTTGCGCACGAACGAGTTTTTTCTACGGCTCCCACCAAGCTGATCTTATTTGCGGCTGTGCATAGTTTGTCGCAGAACTTGCGTGTATAAAATTGGTAAGAAGAGATGCTTAGCATTAGAAGCTCCAGATTCAAAAAGAAGGGAAGAGCGTATCAAAAAAACTCTTTAGGAGCAATCTGTATTTCATCTGTTTACGTAGCTTGCGATGAACTCAGGCGTCGAGGGAGATACGGGAAATAATGATTCAGAGAATGGCTCGGTTTTACTTCTGATTCTAAAGCTTTTTTCTCGGCCTTTATTTTTTGATGATAATGATATCGAGTTGCGGCTAAACCGAGAGCTGACGCTCCTTCGAGTCCGTAAGCAGTCCATTGGAAGATTTCGCCCAACCCGGGAAACATTAAGTTTAGCATTGCAGCAGTAAACTCGATGACAACCCGCGCAAGGAGGAAGGTGATAAAAGTGGCTGTATTATCTTTGAACGGATGAAGCTCTTTTTTTAATTTTTTCCAAGCGGTGTGGATTTTGCGGGCTTCTTCAAGCTCTTTAATTTCGTCTGCGGTTAAGCTTTCCCCTTGGGTGATTCTCTGTTCGAGTCGCTCTTTCTTCTTTGACATTTCCACGGAGTCTGAAAAGAGAAGCCCCGCAGAGCCTCCATAAGCCAATATACCGGTTAGTCCCGTGTATTTGACCAGGATTTGCATGATAAAAAGGGCGACTCCAGCAGGGGGGCACACGAAGAGAATGAAAATCGGGAGCCAAGCGGGGCACGCCTGTCCTATGCACACCAAAGTGCTGAGGAGATCTTTTCCGGAAAATTTTAAGTGGGTCCAGCTCTCTGAAAGAAGCTTTTTGGCTTCTTTGGGCTGCAATAAGAGGTAATATAAGATTGCTAGCAGAAAATACTTTGCGCTTTTGGATAGATTGATTCCTCCTTTCGTCAAACAAATTCCAATCCCCAAAGACCCCTTTATCAAATTTCCGGCTTCGACGGATACAGCTTTGAGGCCGATGAGGACCAGATTAATGAATTGCTTTCCTGCTTTTATCAATTGTAGCTGGCGGAGAGAGACGCACATGGCTTTGAATGCTGTGCCTCCCAGGGTGAGCGTGTTTTTTACGTTCGTAAAATATTCGCTAGACCACTGTTCTGAGACGTAGTTGTTTCCTTCTTCAAAAAGGGTTCGAAACGGGTTTCTCCAGACCCACTTAAATTGCTTGTGTGTCCAAATATCTGGCTTCTCAGGGATCGTTGGTAACGTGGGCTTCCAGATACTTATTTTTTTCCTCCCGAATTCCGTGGACGTCCAAATACCCGACTCCTCGCGGATCGGAACTAATCTGGGTTTCCAGGCGCTTATTTTAATCGGTAGCAAGTCCTGGGGGGCTTCCGGGTAAGAGGGGCCAAATTGTGGAAAAGAGTTTACTTTATTCATTTTGAAAGCCGTGTCATAGATAACTATTATATTTAATATGTCTTTAATTGTAAATAATTTCAGGTTTCGTTTGATGTATGATTATTTTTAACAATTGATCTTCTGCCAGTTACATAAGATCCTCCTCTGGAGGAGATTGTGTAACTTACTTAGAATTAGTCGTTTATGTTCGTTTGGCTAGTATTTCTTTTGTTTGTGAGCCCAGCGTTTGATCCAGGCGTCGAGAGAGAAGCGGCCAGGGCCAAAGACGAGGACGAGGAGGCAGGTAATGAGGTAGGGGTAGGGGCCTTCATTGACGAAAGCGGAGGGGTGGGTGAGGAAGCGGAAGTGGGCGAGGATGTGGGAGTGAGCAGTGGTAAGGGCGACGATCATCGTGATAATGAGGGGGATGGTGACGAGGCGTGAGGCAAGACCGACCATAAGAAGGAGGCCTCCAATCAGCTCGAGGTAGCCGACGAGGTGAGCGCAAAAGTAGGGATAGGCGGTACATAGAGTGCTGAAAAATTGAACTGTTTGGTCTATGTTGGCGAGCTTTCCTGAGCCTGCCAGAAAGAATTGGTGGCCCCAGGTAAGGCGCATCCAGAGGAGCAGGAGGCTTTGGCAGTTGCTGCTCCACTCGACGAGCCAGTTGTAGGAGGAGGAAATGAACTCGAGAAAGGGGTTTTCAAATTTTTCCATCATAAGATCACGCCAAATTTTCTTTTCAGAATGGCAAGGAAAAGGTTTTAAAATCAAGAGGCTGATGTGATATAGTTTTCGGCATGAAAGAATTGTGCGGTTTCCAACTCGATGATCTCAAGGCCTGGATGGAGGCGAACGGAGAAAAGCCGTTTCGCGCAACCCAAGTCTTTGAATGGGTCTATTCATCAGGTCTCCGGAAACCCGGTCCTTTAGGGCCGGGTAATTCACATCCAAATTTGAGAGGAGTTAGAAACTCCTCCCAAATCATTCCCCGTTCTTTAGGGCGGGGTTCATCAGGGGCGAAAGACTTTGAAGCGATGACCAATTTGGGCAAGGAGCTGCGGGCTAAGCTCGCTGCTTCATTTTCCTTTCCAGCGATCAAGCTTCTGCGGACGGTGAATTCAGAGGACGGAGAGACGACTAAGTTTTTGTGGGAACTTCCCGATCAAAAACGGGTCGAATCGGTTCTGATTCGCTCAGGAACGCGCCGCACAGTGTGCATCTCTTGCCAAGTGGGCTGTCCTGCTCGCTGCGCTTTTTGTGCCTCGGGAAGAGAAGGGCTGATGCGCAATCTGAGCGTCGGCGAAATCGTTGAGCAGGTGCTCCACATCGATCGAGTGTTAAAGGAGACCGGCGAGCGGGTGTGCCATTTGGTCTACATGGGAATGGGCGAGCCGATGGAAAACTATGACGCCGTTATCCAGTCGATCCGCCTTTTCAACGATCCAGCCGCCTTTCACATTTCCCAGCGGCGCATCACTGTCTCAACGGTGGGCGTGGTCGAAGGAATTCAAAAACTGGCAAAAGAAGATTTACAGGTCAATCTCGTCCTCTCTCTCCATGCGCCGAATCAACACATCCGAAAAAAGATCATTCCGTATGCGCGCAAATACCCTCTGGAGGAGATTCTTCTCGCAATGGACGACTATGCGCAAGAGACCAAGCGAGACATCACTTACGAATACACCATGCTCGCTGGCATCAACGACAAACGAATCCATGCTGAAGAGCTCGCTACTCTTTTGCGCGGCAAGCAGTGCACAGTCAATTTAATTCCTTACAATCCGGTCGATGGGTTGCAACTGCAACGCCCCTCTAGTGAGACGATCATGACTTTCCGTATGTGCCTTGAAGATGCTGGTATCAACGTCACCTGGCGCTACACGAAAGGGAAAGACATCGCCGCGGCTTGTGGCCAGCTCGCCATGCAAAAAGCCGAAGGCCTCGTTCTTGTGCCTTGACCATAAACAGACATCTGTTTTACGCTTTTCCAAAGGCTCAGAATGAATCCGGCCCATTTCTTTACGATCCTACGTATTTTTATTAGTCCGCTCTTCCCCATTCTTTATTTGGGGTACGACTGGCTAGGAATTCCTCTTGTTTCCCTTCCCTATCTGATGCTCTCGCTTCTCATCATCAGCGAATTTTCAGATGTATTTGATGGCTTTTTAGCGAGACGGCGCAACCAGGTGACCGACCTGGGTAAAGTGCTCGATCCGATGGCCGATAGCATCACCCGGATTTCGCTCTTTTTGACCTTTACGCAGGGGGTTGTAAAGCTTCCGCTCCTTGTCGTCCTGGTTTTTTTGTATAGAGATTTTTTCATCAGTACGCTCCGCACTCTGTGCGCTTTGCGCGGGGTGGCCTTGGCCGCTCGCTTTAGTGGTAAAATGAAAGCGATCATCCAAGCGTGCGTCGCGTTTCTCATCATCTTGCTGATGATCCCCTATACGACAGGTTACCTATCACTCCAGCTTTTCCAGCAAATTAGCCTCTTTGCGATCTCGATCGCTGCGATCTACACGGTTCTTTCCGCTGGCGACTACTTCTATTCCAACCGCATCTACATCAAAAAAGCTTTGGAAACTCTCTGAAGAGCTGCTTAGCAAATAAACTCTTGGAAAAATTCACCACAGAGACACGGAGAAAAAAGAGGTTTCACAGAGATTAAAGATGTTTTTCTATGTGAAACCTCTTTTTTCTCCGTGTCTCTGTGGTGAATTTTTTTTACGAATCTTACTGAAGAATCTTCTTAAAAAGCCGCAAATATTCGTTGGCTGGTTTTTGCCAGCCGTAGTCGAGCTGCATGACTCGCTGGATGGTGGCATGGACGGCGGTGGGATCTGTGCGCCAGAAATGAAGGGCCCGTTGGAGAGTGGCCGTCATCGCTTGGGGCGTAGCTTGGAGGAAAGAAAAACCATTGCGCTTGCTGAGCGGGATCATGGCGTCGTCGCAGTCGAAAACGGTGTCTTTGAGGCCGCCGGTAGCGCGGACGATCGGGAGGGCGCCGTAGCGCATGGCGATGAGCTGGGTGAGGCCGCAAGGCTCGAAGTGAGAGGGGACGAGGAGGAAATCGAGGGCGGCGAAGAGCTGGTGGGCGAGCGCCTCATCATAGGTGAGTTGGATGAACGCTTGTTTGTGTCCTTCGAATTGGTGTTTGAGAGACTCAAAGTGCTTTTGGAGCTTAGGGCTAGGAGTAGATCCGAGGAGAGCAAAAGAGCCTCCGAGGGGGAGAGTTTGTCGGAGTCCTTCTTCGATCAGCTCGGGCCCTTTTTGGGGGACGAGGCGGGTAACGGCGCCAACCCAGGGGCGGCCCGAATTGCTGAGGCCAAAGCGCTGCTCAAGAGCGTGCTTATTCGCTTTTTTGGCTTCGAGGATTTTGGGGAGGGAGTCGGTGTGAGAATAGGGGGCGAAGAGGTGGGCATCGGACGCAGGATTCCAGAGGTGGTAGTCGATGCCATTGAGGATGCCGGTGAGCTTGTGGCTGACCGACCGGAGGGTGGCGTCGAGGTGAAAGCCGTTGGCTCGGGTTAAAATTTCTTTTGCATAGGTGGGGGAGACAGCTGTGATCGAATCGGCGTAGAGGATGCCTCCTTTAAGAAGATTGATGCTCTTGGGATAGACGGCGTCTTGGAGAGATGCGGGGGTGAGGTAACGCTCGCCCTTGAGGCCGATGGCATCGAGGTCGTGGGTAGCGCAGTGACCTTGATATTCAATGTTGTGAATCGTGAGGACGATGGCTTTGACCGGGACCTCTTTTTGAAAGAGGTCACGAATCAGGGGGGCGAGGGCTGAAACGTGCCAATCGTGGAGGTGGAGGATGTCGATGGGCTGTTTTTTGAGCTTGAGGTACTCGGCGACCGCCCGGCAAAAATAGAGGAAGCGGGGGATGTCGTCTTCGCAGCCATAGATTTTACCGCGGTGGAAATAGCCTGAGGGGTGGCGGGCTTCGAGGAGGTGAAGACGGCAGTGCTCCGCTTCGGCTGACCACATGGCATTGGCGACTTGCTTGCCAGATTCGGTCGTTTTGAAGTCGGGGACTTCGAGTTGAAGTTGACGCAGGTGGTGGGGAAGGATGAAGTCGTATTTAGGGAGGATCACATCGACCTGCTCTCCTCGGCGGGTAAGCTCGCGGGAAAGGCCTACGATGACTTCTCCAAGGCCCCCTGCTTTGGCGAAGGGGGCAAATTCAGCGGCGACTTGGACAATCCTCATACCTCCTCCCCATACCTCAATCTCACCAATAAAAAAAATTTAAAAATTCATTTTATTGAGAATCATTGCCATAAATTTCACTGAATTGCTAACATAGTGCCTGTTTAAATTTTCTCACCGAGCGAAAATTTGGTGGGGTGTCGCCAAGCGGTAAGGCAGTGGTTTTTGGTACCACCATGCGGAGGTTCGAATCCTTCCACCCCAACTTCTGAGAACAGGAGATAATGGAATCAGATAGCTCGTTCATGCTCTTCGCTGGATCTTCTCACGAGGAACTGGCCCAGAACGTGGCGAGGCAACTGCAAATACCTGTCGGTAAAGTTCTCAGAGAAACGTTCCCTGATGGGGAAATCGGGATCCAGGTCCAAGAGAACGTCCGTGGTAAGGACGTGTTTGTGCTGCAGTCGCTAGCCAGACGCCCCAACCACTATCTCATGGAACTGTTGATCATGGTGGACGCGCTAAAGCGCGCGTCGGTGCGCAGCGTCTGCGTGGTCCTTCCTTACTATGCGTATGGAAGACAAGACCGCAAAGACAAAGGACGCGTGCCGATCACGGCCAAGTTAGTGGCCAATCTGCTGGAAAAAGCCGGCGTAACGCGGGTCATGGTAATGGATCTGCATACGGAACAAATTCAAGGCTTTTTTGATATCCCAGTAGACCACCTGTATGCCCGACCCATCTTCATCCGAACGATCCAAAAACTCAGGTGTAAAGACATCGTTGTTGTTTCTCCCGATGTGGGGAGCAATAAGATGGCGAGAAAATTTGCAGAAGATTTGCATGTCGACCTCGCAATCGTCGACAAGCGCCGCGTGAATTCTACCCACGTTGAAGTCAATGCAGTCATTGGCGACGTAAAGGGAAAACATGTGCTCCTCGTCGATGACATGTGCTCGACAGGAGGAACGTTGAAAACCGCGGCGAAAGCCTGCCTCGAAGAAGGGGCGACAAGCGTTGATGCTATCGTCACACATGGTCTTTTTGTAGGCCATGGGTTGAAAGGCAGTCGCATCGGACGCATGTTTGTGACCGATACAATTCCGCCTCCCGAAGAAAAACAGGAGGTGAAGTTGGAATACGTATCGGTAGCACCTCTTCTTGCAGAGGCGATCGATTGTGTGGTGAAAGCGAAGTCCATTTCTTCGCTGTTTAAATGTTGAAGAGGAATTATGAAGCTGACAATACATCCGCGCAATAACTTGAAGAAAGGCGAGACACAACGGATTCGCCGGGAAGGGGACATTCCTGGAGTTCTGTATGGAAAATCGCAAGAAAATGAAACCTTTGTCATCAAAGGGGAAGACCTCAAGGCCATCTTACGCAATATGAAAAGTGGGTTGCTCGCAACGACCACATTTGAATTGAGCAATGGGAATAAGACCTTTAAGGCCATTGTCAAAGACATTCACTATCATCCAGTGAGCTACGCAGTCGAACACGTCGACTTTTTACTCCTCGATGACAATCGAGCTGTCATAATCAACGCCCCCATTAACATGGTCGGCGTCAACGATTGCGCTGGCACGAAGCAAGGTGGATTCCTGCGACAGATTATCCGGACCATCAAAGTCCGCTGCTTGCCAAAAGATATTCCATCGGAATTTGTCTTTGATGTTCGGAATTTGAACATGAACGAGGTAAAGCGCCTCTCTGACCTCGCGATTCCATCGAATGTAAGACCGATTGCGAGAATGAATGAAGTGGCCGTAGTAGTTTCGAAAGCTCGTAGCCTTGAAGTTGCTGCTGCTGAAACGACCGCTGCTGCTACCGCAGCTGCTCCTGGTGCCGCTGCTGCAGCCCCAGGCGCTGCCGGTGCTCCTGCCGCTGGTGCTCCAGCTGCCGGCGCTCCCACTGCTGCGAAAGGTGCCGCTCCTGCGGACAAAAAACCAGCTCCCGGAAAGAAATAGGGAGTCTAATAGAACGTGCGGTATCTGATTGTGGGTCTAGGGAATCCCGGTAAGAAGTATGAAGGGACCCGCCATAATATCGGATTTGCCGCAGTGGACCTCTTAGCTAAGAAACATGGCCTGGAGTTCCGCAAAAGCCTAAAAGTGCAAGGCGCCCGTGCAGAAGGAATGATTGCCGGGGAACCTTGCCTGCTATTAAAGCCTCTGACGTTCATGAATTTGAGCGGAGAGTCAGTAGCGCTGACCATGCGCTACGCTTCGATCGATCTCTCCTCGCTTCTCGTCCTCGTCGATGACGTGGCGATTCCGCTGGGAGAAATGAGGTTGAAGATCAATAGCAGCGCCGGAGGCCACAATGGCCTCAAGAGCATCGAAGAATCTCTGCAAACCGACCGGTATGCGAGACTTCGGCTCGGGGTCGGCGATTGTCCAAGAGGCCCTGATGATCGGGGCGACCTCTCAAGCCATGTGCTCGGCAGGTTTTCTTCGGACGAAGAGAAACTCATTCCTGCGCTGTTAAAGCGAGCCGTTGAAACGACGGAATTATTTATAACGAAAGGATTAACCCGTGCGATGGACTTCGCCAACCAGCGATCCATCGACTCCAAGCATAGGGAAGTAAACGAATGACTAGAAAAAGAAATGGGCTTTACGAAGGGATGTACATCTTGAGCGCCACGCTCAGTGATGAATCTCGCAAAAAAGCCTTTGATAAAATCACCAACGGAATCACCGAAAAAGGTGGAAAGATTGAAAAAATCCACGAACTCGGACGACGCAAGCTCTCCTACGAGATTAAGGGTAAGCGAGAAGGGCACTATTACGTTCTCTTCTTTGAAGTGCCAACGAGTGCGATCAACGAGTTGTGGCAAGAATATCCTCTCAACGAAGACTTGATCCGCTTTTTAACTATGCGAGTCGAGAACGTGCAAGAAACACTTGAATTCAAACCTCTTAAACCACAGGTGTAATCGCCATGCAAACACAGATGAATAATAAAAAAGCTGCCGCCACGGGGAACTCCAACACGGCCGCCGCAATGGGCGATTCTCCTTTTGCGAAACGGCGCAAAGTATGCCCGTTTGTCGCTGCGAAAGTCGAAGGAATCGACTACAAAGACATCGAAACTCTCAAGCAATTCATCACTGAGCGAGGCAAGATTTTGCCGCGCCGTATTACGGGAGTTTCTTATTTCTATCAAAAAGTATTGAAAAAAGCGATTAAGCGAGCTCGCCACATGGCATTGCTTCCCTTCGTCGCTGAAGAGTAATCGGGGGATTTCATGAAACAGCAACTGCTTCTCTTGGAAGATGTCGATGCTCTCGGAAAAAAAGGGGAGATCGTCTCTGCTAGACCAGGCTTCACCCGCAATTACCTCTTGCCACAGGGGTTTGCTGTTGTTGCTACGCCAAATATGCTTCGCAAGCAAGAGCGCCTTCGCGCCGAGCGAGCACAGCAAGCGATCATCGACAGACAAAAATCGGATGAGCTCGCGCAGAAGATCGAAGGATTGACCGTAGAAATCACCGTCAAAGTTGACCCAGAAGGTCACATGTACGGTTCGGTTTCAGCTCTCGACATCACAAATCTTCTTGTCGAGCGCGGATTGCCCGTAGAACGGCGCAACGTCGCTGTCAATAAGCCGATCAAAGAGACCGGTCTTCATAAGATCACGCTCAGGTTGAAAGAGGGCGTCAATGCCACCTTCCAACTCAAAATCATCCCAGAAGGGGTTGCTATGACCGGCATTGAAAATGTCGTGAAGCCAATCCCCGTCGAAGGTGCAGAAGCTCCCGCAGAATCTCCTGCGACAGAGCCAGAGCAACTCTAAAAAGTCAGAAGTCGGATGCCCCCTTGGAATCCGACTTCCGCCTTATCTTCTTATCTGTTACTCTTTTTCAAGATGAAAAAACCTTTGATTGTTGTGACAGGGGCCGCAGGAATGATCGGCTCTGGCGTCGTTCGCTATTTGAACGATTGCGGCACAAGCGATTTGCTCCTCGTCGATGACTTGAAAAGCGGCGAGAAATGGAAAAATCTTCTCGGTAAGTCGTTTGTCGATTTGATCTCCAAACATCAATTGCATGCGTGGTTGCAAGGTCGGCAAGATGAAGTGGGTGCGATTGTTCATTTGGGCGCTTGCTCTGATACGGTCGAGACCAATGTCGATTATTTGATGGAGAACAATTTCCACTACACGGTCCGTTTGGCAGAATGGGCATTGAAACATGACAAGCGCTTCGTGTATGCATCATCAGCCGCGACTTATGGCGATGGAAGCGCCGGTTTTAGCGATGAAATGATCGAAGAGCTAAGACCGCTCAACCCATATGGCTTTTCGAAACAGTTGGTCGATCTGTGGATGAAGCGAGAGGGCGTGCTGGGACAAGTAGTTGGCCTCAAGTACTTCAATGTCTTTGGGCCGAACGAGTACCACAAAGGACGCATGGCCTCAATGGTTCTGAAAATGACAGGAAAGGCGGCTCAAGAGGGGCGCATTCAACTCTACAAGTCGAATGATCAAACATACGAAGATGGAGGGCAGTGCCGCGATTTCATCTACGTGAAAGATGCAGTGGCAATGACGTGCGCCTTTTTGGAGAGGAGAGACGTTGGCGGGTTATTTAACATTGGACGGGGACGAACGACAACTTGGAATGTACTTGCTGCTGCTCTTTTCGACGCACTCGAAAGAGAAAAAAAAGTCGAATACATCGAGATGCCGCCCGAGCTTTCGAAACAATATCAAAATTATACTTGCGCTGACATGCGCAAATTCCATAAGATTTTCTCAGAATTTTCTACTGTTTCAATTGAAGATGCAGTCAAGGAATATGTGCGGGAGTATCTGTTAAAAAATGCTCGATGGTAGAATTGTCGATTCGATTCGGCCCTTTCGAGCCTTGGTTCTCGGCGATTTTTTGCTCGATAGCTACACGTCGGGACGCGTTAAACGGATCTCTCCTGAAGCGCCTGTTCCGGTGCTCGAGGTATTGAAGCAAGAGTCAAGGCCAGGAGGCGCCGGCAACGTCGTCCTTAACTTGACCACGCTCGGAGCTCATGTCTTCGCCGTCGGTCGCATCGGCGCCGACCACGAAGGGGAAGAGCTCAAACAAAGGCTCCAAGTCGCTGACGGATCGGGGCTCATCATCGAGCCGCTCTATCGGACACCGGTGAAAAATCGGCTCATCGCCGATAGCCAACAACTCCTCCGCGTCGACTTCGAAACCATCTCGCCCCTTCCCCATTCTCTCGAAGGAGGCATCGTAGCTCTCTTAGAAAAAGCAATTCCGACGATGGAAGTGGTCGCTGTCTCCGATTACGGCAAAGGATTTCTCACGCCCTCCATCTTGTCTCAAGCGATTGCTATCGCAAGACAAGCCAAAGTGCCGATCATCATCGATCCCAAGGGCATTGATTTTGCAAAGTATCGAGGCGCCACCATCCTCAAACCCAACTTGTCCGAAGCCTACGTCGCGGCCAAACTTCCTCACACCGCAACGCTCGACGAAGTGGCCGCCGTGTTGCTCGACATCACGCAAGCAGAACTTCTCCTCATCACCCGCTCTGAAGCGGGGATGACGCTGTTTGAACGAGATGGAGGGAGACACGATTTCCCCGTTTATTCACGAGAAGTGAAAGACGTCACCGGCGCTGGCGACACGGTCTTGGCTATGATTAGTCTTGGCCTCGCTCACCGCTTCGACATGGCCATTGCAGTTCAGCTCGCCAACATCGCCGCCGGCGTCTCAGTCGAAAGACTCGGTTGCGTCCAAGTCACCCTGCCCGAAATCGCCCAACGCCTACACGGATAAAGTCAGAGTGCAGAATGCAGAACTAAACAGTCGGGTGAAGCCCCCGCTGCCCCAAAGTAGAAAGACTTTTCTAACTTGGG
>JAGWKU010000150.1 GCA_028873375.1 Verrucomicrobiota bacterium | reverse complement strand
ACTGCTTCGAGAACGAGCAACTTCTCCGCTGATTGTAGGTTTTTGCAAATAGCGCTCAATTCTTTGACCGCCATTGATCCTTTTCCAACGGCTTTTGCTGCCGCTCCAGGGAGAAGGATGTCCGCGCCGTGCTTGCCGAACGCATATCCGGAGAGTTCCCCCTTTTCTCGGGCTGACAATGTGTCCCAGTCAGAGACGAGTTGGTGGAGCTCTGGGGAAAGAGCCTCTCCGATGAGGTTCCATTCCCCTGATTTGGCTAGACTGCTCAGTGTGGAGATCGAGTCGTATACTTTTTCGCCGGTTTGAATGGGGTGGCGTGCGAGGTCTGTCACAAACAGCAACATCCCTTCTCCAGAATCGCAAATCCCTTGTGGAAGACCTTTTGCAAATCCAATCGAGAAATCAGTCACAGAAGATGACGGCTTTGCCTGAGCGGCGTATTTGTTATAGTCAGCCGCA
Organism: Verrucomicrobiota bacterium; assembly: GCA_028873375.1. Taxonomy (GTDB): domain Bacteria; phylum Chlamydiota; class Chlamydiia; order Chlamydiales; family SM23-39; genus CAITMJ01. The sequence continues at coordinate 1,137 of JAGWKU010000150.1, read as the reverse complement.
CTTTCTTCGTAATGTCCGAGTTCAAAGTTAGCAACGCCTCTCCCAAGATATGAGTTTGGGTCGTTCGGATCGTACTCGATTGCCCTTCCAAAGTCTTGGACGGCTTGGGTGTAGCATCCGGAGGTAAGAGCCCAGTCCCCTCGAGTCTGGTAGGTCAATGTGTTTAGATCTGTGTTGTTGTCTATACAGGTAGGAGTGTAATTCGTGGAGAATGCAAGGTCTGTGGAAGCATGTGGAGATACGCTTAAGCCACTTGCCCATTTTGGCGGTGGATAGTGCGAATTCAATCCGAGATTTTGAAGCTCGTAGTCTAAAAAGGGATTCTCTTTGATCTGAGTATCCAGAGTATCGATCATTTTATGCGTGAAAAGGGAACCTATAATCCGTCCATTTTCTTCCATTGAAATTTCACTCGGGCTCGAAATGGCTGCTAGTTGTTCTTGTGCGATATTCTCTTTGAACGTTGAAATTTGTTCCTGGAGAGAGGAGGTTAAAGGACCTTCTTGATTTGGATGACTCGATTCAGAATCTAACGCACCGGCGGAAGCTGCAAGTCCTCCTGCAATCCCTCCCGCCACCGATGAAGAGACCACCACAGCTGTAACAACCACTACCGTCACAGCAACCACCACAATTACGCCGATGATGATCGCTTTTTTGTGCTTCTTGACGAATTTTTTTGTTTGTCCCCACTGCTTCTTGGCCCAGCTCTTACAAAGAATGATATCGTGCGATCCGTCTCTAAAAATTGCAGGCTGGGCAATGGATTGAATATCTGAATCAATCCAGTAGGCGTAGTGGCTGCCGTCTTTTTTAAAAAGACTTGCGATAGATACTTCTACGTCTGTCTTTTCATTCTCCGTAGCTCCCTCCATCGCCAGAAATGAAATCAACCGATTTATTTGGTCTAATTCGTCTATCGAACATTTCTCTTCAAAAGAGTCCGATTCGATGAATGCGAGCAAGTCCATGATCTCATCGTACGAAAGATTTCGAGGATCTGGAATTTCAGAGAATTTCTGAATTGAAAATACGGGACTGTCGTTGTTTGGATAAGCAGCTAAGGTTGAAGTTGTAACGACAAGAGATGCTAAAACTGCTTTAGAGAAGTGCTTCACTGTATCCTCTTATGGGAAA
>JAGWKU010000078.1 GCA_028873375.1 Verrucomicrobiota bacterium | reverse complement strand
TTTTAAGGGGGCAATTTTCGGATTTTTCGCAGTGTTGTCGACTGTGACTGCAGAGTCTATTTTAGGTCAAACGTTGAGGGGTCGGGTGAGGGACAAATTTAGGCCTATTGGGGCGCCCGCGACCAACTTTTGAGATTACTTGGGTATAAAGGAGAAGAATTTATTTTTAATTTAAATCTTTCTGAATTTTATGAAGAAAAAATGAAAAAAATTTTCCAACTATTAGAATGCAAACCATTTGAATTTTTCCCCATTCACTATACTGCGGACATCTGCTTAGAGCCAGGCAAGGTCATCACGGGATATTTATCTCCTAGAATATGAATTTCAATCTCTACTACAAAGCGGCTTTGTTGCACAATTCCTGCCAAAGGCAGGAAGCGACCTGATGGCCGCTTAATTTAGTTGATTACCTTGTAGCATTTAGGCATTCCTAACTCGATCATTCGGTTGAGGACATCGAGTTTGACGGCTATTTCTGTGGCTTGAGTCGATTTTTTACGGGAAGAAAGACGATCTCCCAATAGAGTTTTGTACCGAAACATGAGAGTTTCCACCTTAGACCTTTGATGATACCTCATCTCTTTCTTCCACTCGGCCCTACCCTCCTCTCCTAGTTCTTGGATTCTATGGATTGCTTCATCTCGAGCTCGTAAACACGGGAGGGGCTTTCTTTTCTGTACTTTTGCATTTCTGTCTGGGTAAGCGGGAAATAAACCCATCTTTTCAAGATGGGTGGATTATTTTATTGGGCAAGAGTTCATATAGCTTTTGAGAGTTGTGATCCATCAGACGTCGGAACACATCATCCAGATAGTCGCGAGGATTGATTTTAAGGCCGCGGCAGGTTTGGACAAGCGAGAGCAATACTGCAGCTGACTCGCCTGCTTCCTGGCTCCCAAAAAACAACCAGTTCTTCCGCCCAATTGCAAGTGGACGGATTGCTCTTTCTGCGGGGTTGTTGTCCAGTCGGGCAAAGGCATGCTCAGTATAGTTCTTTAGATACGGGATCAGCGAACAAAAATATCCAAGCGCCTCTTTGAATTTTGACTTGGGTAAGATCTTCCCTTCGGTCAGTCTCTTCTTCACCCGTTCAATCATGGCGTCTATGAGGGGAGCTTCTTGTGTTTGCCGGATATGGAGCCGAGACCTTCAAAACTCCTTCTCATGTTCACTGGGTCTTTGTACAGAAAGATGCGGGCGTTAGCAGCCACGGTCAGCATGAGATTTCCATGAATAGAGCAAAGATCTGTTTGCGCAATCCCGGAGAACAATCGGCTCCCAAACGGACATACAACCCTGGGCATTGTAAGGAAATACTCCCGCTTTGCTTTGTATTCAGCTCGGTAAAGCTGGATCGGGAGAGAGATTTGGAAAAGAATTTCTCCTTCCAATAGCGGAAGGTATGGGGGCTGATTTGGTTGTGCAGACACCACTTCTGAACAGACAGGCCGCTTGCTTGCTGTTGTTGGATCAGCTCTTTCCACTCGAGCTGTTTTTCCGCAGATACGGGGTTCGGTATGATGTGAATTACCCGGCCCTAAAGGACCGGGTTTTCAGAGACCTGATAAATGCACTCCTGGTTTTGAAAAATCACCAGAGTGCATTGAAGATGGAATTTCAAAAAGATGGGTTTATTTCCCGCTTACCAGCGATAACAGCTCATTTTTTCTCCGCAGGAGCTCTCGACTCTCGAACTAGCGGCTTCAGAGCATCGGCATACCCTCGAAGGTGAACATATCTGCCGATTCCATATCTAAATTTCCGCTGGTCTATATCTCCTCGTATTTTACTGAACACCAACTTCACTGGCACTTCCATCACTTGCTCGTTAGGAGATAATGCTGCTCCGATCATTTGGATCAGGTCTCTCAATCGCTCTCCTATCGTCAAAGGAAATGAGAGGTTCTCTGAGGATTCGTTAGGTCCATGAAAATAAAACCTCCAAGTTCTCTCTCCTTTTTTATGGGATAAGAGACCAATGCCATTTTTAGATGCCTTTTCGTCTGTAAAAAAATCCTCGACCACTTGCTTTGTCTTCGCACTGCTAAAAATGAAAATGAATGCATCATTTGTCCAGTGCCCCACATCGCTGTATATTGCATCTTTATGAAAACGGATTTCCTCCAAACCTTTCACCTGAGATCGAAACGTTTGGTAGGAAAAAGCGACTGGAGAAGCGCTAGCTTCCTGACTCACCTTTTCCTCTTGTCTATCATTCCTACCTCGGGCCGGAATCCTCAGCACCAATTTAACCGGTATCTTTCTAAATTTCTCATTGGGGCCTACCTGCTTACCGATCGCTTCAATCAATCCTCTTAACTTTTCTCCCGTCGTGAAAGGAGGACAAAGAGCTGCAAAGGCGGCGGGACAACCAGCCAACGTAAAACTGTAAGCTCTCGCTTTCCCACTATCGGCCAACTCAGGAAGCCCGACGTCAGAGGTGCAAAACTCGAGCCCATAATCGCTTTGATTTTCGCTTAGAAAAGAAGTTGCTTTACGCGATGTTACTGAATACTTTACCCGCTCACCAAACACAAAATACACTCGATCCCAAGTCCTCGATGCTTCTTCGATGCACAGCCCATCTTTGACAAAATAGATTTCTTTAAGTCCCGGCACCTGCGATTTAACTGTTGGCGGTGAATAAGGAATGGGGGGTAATGCGGTCATTTGCTCAACGCCTACCCACGATGTACTCGTCATTTGTGCCATTTGCTTCCTCCTTTAGAAAGTCAAAGAACTTTAAAGAAGAAAAAAATTTTGATCAAGTAAGAGCTCCTTTTTGCTGTTCACTATTTTTAACTGTTCATTATATAGTGAACAGTGTAGAATAATGAACAGCAGGAGAGATCATGAGAGGGCAATTCCTAATGAAATCCAACGAACCACCTGTGGAGAAGAATATCTACGCCGACAAATCTTCTCTCATTCTCGATTGGCTCCTCAGACTAGGGATCGACAAAGAGACCTTCTCTCTCAGAGAGGTAGTCGAAGAGACGGGGGTGAGTCTAGGTCTTGTCCAAAAAGTGTTTAGTGCCTTGGTATCCAATGGAATATTACAAACAGAAGGAGTTCGGACTGCGAAGAAATTTTCGCTTCAAAAGCCCACCCTTCTTCTTCAAAACTGGTTAGACCATTACAGCATCGTCAAAAAATGTAAAATGTGGACCTACCGATCTTCTTTCCGAGATAAGGAAGAGCTCTTAGTAGCTCTTAAAAAATCCAAGCTCTCATCCAAAGTGGCGTTAGCTCTCCATTCAGCATCTGAGGCTTATGGACATAAGAATACCAATTTAAATACCCTCGAACTCTATCTTTTAGATCCTACAGCCAAGTCTAAGTTAGAGAAAGTCCTCCCACTAAAGCATACACCAAAGAAATCGAAGGTCTTGAAATAGAGATTGAATTCTTGACAGATTCCGCAGCACGCAAAGACAAATATAAAAACGTCCTCATTTCGGGAGTAGCCGCTCAACCCCTCAGCTACTTGACGTTGAGCCTGCAGAGAACCATGGAATTTCAAACCCATTCCTCAGCCAGGGGAAGAGTTGTAACACCAGGAGCGTGGATGTTCCACAAAGGGCTCACATTCACTCGAAGAAAGAGTCTCTCTAAAATATTGAAAGACCTGTATGGAATATGGTACGCAGCAACTCAGCTTGGCAATCTCTCGGAGCAGGCGACAGTAGAGAATAGTTAGCTGGAAAAGCAATCGATGTGCTGGTTACGTTTGTTTGTTGTGCCATTTTTCCCTCCTTGGAAAGGCCAAGAAATTTACCGAGGAGGGAAATTTTAAGCAACTACTTGCGCATGTTATGGATTGTATTTCTTCTTGATGGCTAAGAGATGAGGCTCGGCCTTTTTCCGTTCGCTCTTTGAGGTGCGATCGATGATGAGGACGCCATTGAGATGGTCGTTTTCATGCATGGTGACCCGAGCGCGGAAGTCTTTGAACGCTTCTTCGATCCACTCCCCTTTCAGGTTTTGGTACCGGACGTGAATTGCTTTAGGACGAGCAACATTGAGATAAAGACCCGGGAGGGAGAGACACCCTTCGAGTTGAGTCTGCTTTTCTTCGGAAGGTTTGGAAAGGGTGGCATTGATAATCACTTCAGGCGGGCCCAACTGGTAAGTGCCAGAGGCGTCGGTCCACTCGTCGCGGATGATGAAAATCCTCTTGAGAACTCCCACTTGGGTGGCAGATAAGCCGACACCTTTGTGCTGGATCATCGTCTCGATCATGTCTTCGGCAAGCTCGACGATTTCAGGGGTGATCTCTTCAATGGAAAGAGCCTTCTTCCGGAGGACCGGATCGTCATAACAGTAGACTTTGAGTTTTTTCGGCATGATGACTATGACTCGACATTCTCAACAGGGGCAGAGGCAGGTACCGCTTCGTTGCGGCCCAGGGCTACGCTCCAATAAGACAAGACAAGGCAAGTGATGAGGAAAGCACCTGCGACATAGGCGGTAAAGCGCTTTAAAACCTCAGCAGTCGAAGTGCCGAAGAGCGAATCGCTATTGTCTCCGCCAAAGGAAGCTCCGAGGCCGAGACTCTTCGCTTCTTGGATCAAGATGACGAAGCAGAGCAAGATGCTCACGAGGATAAAGAGAAAGAGACTGATGTAAAACATAACGGTCATGACTTTTCCTTTTTACAATGATTCACAATGGCGGCGAAATGGGTGGGCTCGAGAGAGGCGCCGCCGACCAAGACGCCGTCGATATCTTTCTGCTTGACCAGCTCAGCTACGTTGTCGGACTTTACCGACCCACCGTAAAGAAGGGGAACTTGCGCTGCCTTCTTCTTCCCGAAAATCTCTTCGAGACAGTCGCGGCAAAAAGCGTGTGCGTCTTGCGCCATCTTAGGCGTCGCCGTCTTCCCCGTTCCAATGGCCCATACAGGCTCATAGGCGACGAAAAATTGACTCTCTTCAGGAACTCCTTCCAAGCCCTTCTTCAGTTGCTCTCTCAACACCTGCTCGGCGTGGCCCGCTTCCCTCAGAGAAGCCGTCTCTCCGATGCACAAGATCGGCAAGAGATCGTCTTGGAGGGCGCGGATCACCTTCCGGTGGATGAGTTCATTCGTCTCGCCAAAGGTGTGGCGCCGTTCCGAGTGGCCGAGGAGAACAAACGACGCGCCCGCCTCTTTCAACATCAAGGCCGCGATTTCGCCCGTAAAGGCACCTTCTTTCGCGTCACTCATGTTTTGCGCGCCAATCCACACTTCAGTCCCTTTCGCCGCTTTTGCGGCCGAAGAAATCGAAGTATAAGGCACTGCGAGCATGATCTTAGGTCTCGCTCCTTCCACCATCGGCAGAAGTTCTTCCAGATAGGCTGCTGCTTCGCGCGCCGTCTTGTACATTTTCCAATTGCCAACGACAAAGAGATCTCGATTCATGGAGCCCAAATTTTTGCTTCCTAGCATAGCGGATGTTGGCGAATAGAGAAAGAAAAATCTATTTAGAAAATCTCGTTTTATGGCATAGTCTTTCCCGGAAAGATGTCCGAGCGGCTGAAGGAGCGCGCCTCGAAAGCGTGTAAACGTTCATAGCGTTTCGTGGGTTCGAATCCCACTCTTTCCGACTTTTTGCCCCGCAAAATGCGGAAAGAAGCAACCCACCTGCGTGGGTTGCGCGTGGGATTCGAGTCCCGCCCCTCTGTGGGCGGGACCGCCGGCCCTCACGGCTAGCAGCTATGCTGCTAGCCGTGAGGGCATCCCAGGCGTGCGCTTCGCCACGCCTGCGGGTAAGGGGGTGTGGGGGAAAGGGAAAATTCCCTTTCCCCCACCTGCCTCCCTTAAACCTGCTCAATAAATGGAGTTTTTACTATGCCTACTGTAGTTGCCCCTACCACCCCCGACATCATCACCCCCTACTCCCCTATAGCCAAGATCCTCAAAGTCCCGGTCTTCCGCCTCGCTCTCGGCAATGACCTCGTCTCCCGCATCACGATCGCCGTTCATAATTTTTTTTCAAGGATTTGCTCTTTTTTTGGATGTTCTAACCGCGCCTTTCTCAGTTTCGACCCTGCACGTGCCCAAGCATCCCTTGACCGCTTCATCGCTCTCGGCGCTGAGGCCTCCTTCGTGACTCCCCGGGACGGGAAAGGCAAAGTCCAAATGATGACTTTCTCAGCCCGTGACCTTGATCTCAAAATCACAGACCTCGGTGGCACCTGGGAACGCATGACCCTCAACAACCGTGAAGTCTTCGCCATCACCCCCTCCTCTAACATCACCCCCGAATGGACCGCCTTCAAGGAAAAGCTCTCTCACTTCCATTGGCCTGAAGAAGATGGAAAGATCATCACCTGCGACTGCGCGGATGCAATCCCTGCTGACGCTCCTACCCAATGTTTCCTCTACGCCCATTCCACGAGCAGCTCCTTTACGAGCGACTGGAAGCGAGCCGGCTTCTATATCGGAGCTAAGCAAGACCTTTGTTTCTTTGACAATGGCAATACATGGAAAAACAGTGGCAGACCTCCCTCCGAAGAATCATTTTATCTAGAAATCGAAGCTGTTCACGAAAACATCAAAGACCGCTATCACCCTGAACAACTCTGGGTCGGCGGATCTTGCGGCGGCGCTCCTGTCGCAGCGTATCTAAAACGGCGACTCCATGACCAAGGGGTGAACTTTTTCACCGAGACAAGCTTCTACGATCTCAATGATTTCGTGCGGCCGATCTCTCCTTTCTTTGCCCCCCGTATTAAAGGCTGCTTGAAAAGCACCGATCTTCCCGCTGAGATGGAAGATCGCCCCCCCTTCCTGCCAATTTGGCGTTGAAAAACTCTGGGAAAATCTGAATCTTTATGAAAAAAATGTAGGTGGCAAATTCATCTTCGTCCAAGTAAACGAGGATGAACAAATTCCTCTCGTTGCAAGTCAACGGTATTTACAACTAGCCCACCGCGTCAATAGCAACGTACGGCAAATTGTGTTCACTTCACTCGAGAAATGGCACCACGCAGACGACTTTTTTAAATATGTCGCTCCGCGGCGGCTGTTCATACAGACTGTCTTTGCGTAAGGGTGAAAAATGTTGAATCCTACCACGCTCGAACGCGGTAGCGCAGCACGCGATTTTGGCGCTCGACTATACCCTTCACGGAAGTTGCAAAACGCCATTAAAACCATGAATGAAGACGAGCTTCGCAACGCTCTCAACATCATCAAAAACTTAAAATTTCCAAATGAAAAAATCGAAGAGATCTTGGAAGCAATCAGCGTCACCGCTCATCCCAAAGAAGCGGAAAATGACGAACTTCTAAAGATTCTCCTTCACTTTATCCATTCGAATTATCCTATCTCGCAACATCCCGATTACGGCCGTAAAGTGGCTAAGGCGTGGAGAGTGACCATTTTAGAACATGACCGAACCCGGTTTGAAATGATGTTTGATTTTGTCCGAGGAAGGCATTCCGCGAAGTTTGATTGCATTCAAGGGAAATACTATCGCAGCATGATCCCAGCAAAAGCCGAGTCTTATTCTCTTGCCTCAAGCCAGTGGCCCACAGACCATGAGCTGTTTCTCGCCGACATGTCCGAGTTTTTGGAAAATCGAGAGAAAAATATTGCGTCCGACGGAATGGCAGCCACAGCGTCGAACTATATTTGGGATGTACAAAACGAAATAGAAAAAGAAGCAGCAGAAGAAGAAGATCACTTCGACCCGCTACCATCCCCGAGAGATAGAGTCTAAAAAAGTCCGTCTCTTCTCATAAATGTTAAGCTCCTTTAGGATTTTATACCGGGAGTGGTTCAAGAATCGGGAGATGGCAAGGAGGCTCCCGCGGAATACCCCTCTGGAGCGAGCGACCATTGCGTCTCGCAAGGCGCGAGTGAAGAGGGGTATTCCCCGGGAAAAGCCGACGATGCCAGCTCTCGGTTCT
>JAGWKU010000149.1 GCA_028873375.1 Verrucomicrobiota bacterium | reverse complement strand
TTTTATTTCTTGCCCTTTTCACTTCTCTTTCCGCCAATACGATTGTCACAGAAAACGACCCCGCTTCTCTCGTTGAAGGGGTCAGCGTCATTACAGGGGATCTCTATACTTTTGAAGAAGACTACGTTGTTCAAGGCGCGGAGCCAATTCACATCAAGCGGGCGTATATCAGCTCGGAAGGCGATTGGAGCCCTTATCCCCATTTTATCGCTACTCTCAATGTAGTGGCAGGTCGCTTTTACGTCGCTGAGCCCAATGGAACACGTCTCCGTTATGATCCGTCTGTCAATGAGGATCACGATAAAAATAAACCCATCCGTTTTAATCCCGCGCCACTCGTCGAAAGTCTGGGCATCTCCAACACGGCTTCAGGAGAGATTTCCGCGCGAACCAATCTTAAAAATCAATCCTTGCTTGTCGATCCCAATCACGAAGCTTTCATTGTTTTTGCAGCAGATGGAACGAAGCGCTATTACCGAGCGCTCAAACATCAAAAAAAAATCGATCTTGGCTTTGGCCATAAGGGATACCTTCTCTATCACTATGCCCTCCAGTGGGAAGAGTTGCCCAATGGCAATAGGATCGACTATCAATGGAGCAAGAAAAATCAACTCGAGGAAATCTCTACTTCGAGCTGTCGAGGGCGCCAATATGCTTTAGCTAGATTTCCTTCATGGGATTTAGAAAAGCCACCGGAAGAATACCGAATTACCGGCAGCGATGGTAGGTTTTTGCTTTATGAAAGCAAGTACCTCAACCCCAAAAAGAAAAAATACTGGGCTTTAGAGTCAGCTGCCTCGCCAGAGGCTCCAACCCAGACGTTTTCTCGCAAGTTAAAAACCCTCCAATTCAAAAACTCCAAGAAAACGCAACCCTATCTCGATACCATTTCTTTCCCAAAAGGGCGAACATTTCATGTGGACTATGAAGAGGTGCAGAACCAAGAGACTCGAAGGCATCGAGTAAAGACCCTCTCTTCGCCTGTGGGCTCAGATGAAAAACTCCTCGTCACCCATTCCTTTTTTTACCACCCAGACCAGAAAAATTCCCATGTTCTCGATGCAGAGGGAAATAAGACCGCTTATCTTTGGAACGATGATTTCCGCCTCGTTCGGATCGATTCCTTTGTAGGAGAGACCTCTCTTCACCACTCTGAAATCTTCACCTGGAATGGGTCTCAGCTTCGCTCTAAAACCTTATTGGATGAAAAGGGAGTTTTACTTTTTTCTCGCACACTAGATTACGATGTGCAAGGCAACGTGAAGGAAGAGACATTTTGCGGCAACCTTACAGGAAAAGAAAGCACAGAAAAGAGCCTCCGAAAAATCAGCTATACGCAAGATGGCAGACACCTTCCTCTGAAACAAGAAGAGCCATCCGGGCTTGTCATTCTCTATGATTATGTTCCAAATACCAATCTTCTAAAATCCAAATCTTTATGCGATGGCGAGCAAGTCAAAATTCAAACGATCTACGAATACGATGAGGATCTTGTTCTAATGCGTGAAGAACACGATGACGGCATTTCTCGAACGATCAAACAAATCACGCCCTATCTAGAAGGACGTTTCTTCGGCATGCCCCGCATCGTGGAAGAAAAATACTCGGACGGCTCAAAAGAGAT
>JAGWKU010000148.1 GCA_028873375.1 Verrucomicrobiota bacterium | reverse complement strand
ACTTTTGCAGAAACGTATAGACAAGATCGATTTTTCATTGACCGCCTCTTTGGGACGAACGTCGCAGAGACCGAATTTTTCAAAAAAGGAATGCACGACCGTCTTGGAATTGAATTTACCTATGGCGTCATTCCGCCGCCTAATATTGGTATGCTTAGAAGCCTCAGTGGCCGGGTTTCCACATCAACGAAAGGGGCCTTCAAGGCGCTGAATCCTGCTCAGAAGCTGATTTCTTCTTCCAAAGAAGGAATGAATATTGCGACAAAGGCGGAAGTCCGCGATATTCTTAAAAGAGAAAGTATTCTAAAAGTAGGTAAATTTAGATACACAGATACCGCCGCAAAACACTTTACTGAATTTGTTAAGAAAGGACCAAATGCGGGGAGATTATCACGGCCCTACATGAAATCTCAATTAACGATAGAGGAGATTATGGCTGCTGGGAAACCAATACCTGATCCAGGGGGAATTCCGGGCGGTTTTCGCTGGAATGTTCCTGGAGCTTTTAGAGGAAGTGAAGGAACATGGGAGCTAGTCATGCGTCCAGAAACAAACGTGATTTATCATTTTAATTTTAAGTAAAACATGAAATTCCTTATTCAAGAGCCTCAAGAAAATCGAAATTTTTCTCTAGTTTATCGCCCTCGAGATTATTCATTCGATATTGAGCCACTTGATGGAAGTGGAGATACCTCAATTATGGTGAATGATCTCCAGTTAGAAATTGATCATGAAGGGAAAATTATGTATGTATGGGGATTATGCCCGCTGATTAAATACGAAGAGACAGATGAATTTCCTCTTAAATATCAAACTGGCAGTCTAGTTGCTGTATTAGATGGGCCTCCGGTTCCTGGCATTTCTTATAGGTTGAATGAAGATCACAGATGGCCAATTTATATTAATAAGAAAAAAGGATGGGTTTGTATTGGAGACCCAGAGATAAAAGATAAACAACTGGTTGAGTTTGCTCCCAATTGCGTTGCTACGATAACCAGTCAAGAGCTTACCGCAGTATGGCTGCATCCAGAAAAACTTCCTGATTTAAAAAATTAAATAAACTCGAATCACGCTTTCAAATAACCCGCTATTTCCTCTACGACGGCCAAAATGAAATCGGCTCCTTTGACGAAAACCTAAACCTCCTCGAACTTCGCATTCTCGGAGAAACTCCCCATGCCGAAATCGGAGCAGCTATCGCTCTCGAGCTCCAAGGCAAGATCTACGCCCCCATCCACGACCTACAAGGCAACATTGCAGCCCTCTTACCCATCAATCGCTCTGAGCCCACTTTCTATCACTACAGCGCCTTTGGCGAAGAAAAACACACCGGGCCCGCCAAAAACCCCTGGCGCTTCTCCTCCAAAAGAACCGATGAAGGAACTGGCCTCGTTTACTACGGCCGCCGTTTTTACCTACCCTCCTTAGGCCGCTGGCTCACCCCTGACCCCCGCGGCTTCGCCGATGGGATGAACCTCTACGCCTTCGTCCATAATGATCCATTGACCCATTTCGATGAGTACGGGCTTATCATGACTAGCTATAAGCCTGTCGAGCAAGTATACGGACGATCTTCTCCTGCTAACCCGTTTCTCTCTGCATTGGGAAGAAACGGTCTCTCCAAACTTACCCATGAAGTCTACGACTACTGCTACGCACCTTTAGCAGGAGGTTTTTCCCTCGCGAA
>JAGWKU010000077.1 GCA_028873375.1 Verrucomicrobiota bacterium | reverse complement strand
CGCCACTCCAGATCATCCTCGAAGACCGGCCAAGGATCTCGCCTGAAGTTCTAAACTTCCCTGTTTATGATTTGGATGCCTTATTTAGGCAGAAAATGGAGCTACCGGCGATTAATGGGAGGGGTTACTATGTACATAAATTGCCCGAATAGGGTGGTGGTACCATGTGGTGGCTCTGATGGAGAGGGCGCCAAGTCTTGATTCTCTTCGACTAATTCCCTATACTCTCCAGCTCATATGGAATACTGGGTACTCGCCTATTATCAGTTGGTTGTCATCGAAGACCCCCACGCGGAGGTCGCTAAACATCAAGAATTTTTTAGAACAAGAGACCTGAAGAGCCGCATTTATATCTCCGAACAGGGGATCAATGGGCAGATGAGCGGGGGCATCCCCCACGCCCAGGAATATATGGAGTGGCTCAAGGCAGACCCTCGATTTGCAACTATTTCTTTTAAAATCCACCCCCATCCTGAGCATGCCTTCCCTAAGGCCACCATTAAGTACCGGAAGCAACTGGTCGCCATCGACTGCGAGGTAGATCTCGGTCAGCGGGGGGAGCATGTATCATCTGAGCAGTGGAAAGAAATGCTAGAAGAGCGGGACGAGGACACGGTCGTTTTGGATGTCCGAAATGACTACGAGTGGAAGGTGGGTCACTTTGAAGGGTCTGAGTTGCCTCCTCTCGAGACGTTTCGGCAGTTTCCCAAGTACGCTAAAGAGCTGAAAGAAAAACGCGATCCGAAGAAAACTAAGGTGATGATGTACTGCACCGGTGGAATTCGATGTGAGTTTTACTCGGCGGTGATGAAGAGCGAGGGATTTGAACAAGTCTACCAGCTCGATGGCGGTGTCATTCAGTATGGATTGGATAAGGGACAAGAGTGCTGGAAGGGGAAGTTGTTTGTTTTCGATGATCGGTTAGTTGTGCCGATCAGCAAAGAAGAAGCTCCGCCCATCGATGCTTGTCGCTATTGTCAAAAACCGCACGATATCTACTACAATTGTGCGAATATGGATTGCAATGAACTCTTTGTCTGTTGCTCCGATTGCCTAAAAGAGCACCGAGGGTGTTGCTGTGAGGGTTGCCTGAATGGGCGGGTCCGCCCGATTCGGGAGGATGCCAATCCAAAGCCCTTTCGAAAGATGCGGCCAGGCAATTTTTGCCCAGCCGCGGACAATTTTGCCGGTTAGGGGCTGGTCGAGGCGGGTGGTTCTTCCGACTGGACGTTTGGTTTTTGGTCTGTCTCCAGCATATCTAACGCAGCTGCTTTCAAGGTTTTAAGTCCTTCGGCAAAGCCGAGTGCACGCGTTAGTTCTTCTAAATAATGGATTTCCGCCGCTAGCTGGTCGTTGATCGTCTCGAGCTTAGCGATCTTCTTGAGCAATTCTTTTTCCTTTTTCATAAACGCCTCCTGCCACCACTACATGCTGCAAAAAGCGTGCCACCCAAATGTAAAGCCGCTTTACATCATGAACCCCGCCCTAAAGGACCGGGTTTCCGGAGACCTGATGAAAAAGAAAAGAAGTGCGTCGATGCGGTCCGATCGTGTTTGGATAGGGATTCTATTTTTGATTGCGAGAAATTTCTTTTCAGTCCAGAATGTGGGAAATGAATCCTTATCCTCACATTTAACAAGGAAGTGATATGAAAAAGCGTACGTTTGTTCTAGTGGGAGCCGTTGTTGCTCTTGCTTATGGATGCAGTTCAAAGTCGGCCCCTGCGCCTTGCCCATCCGATTCAAACACCGAATCTCCTGCTGATGACAATGGTAATGGCGATGAAACCAGCAAAGCTTCTTCAAGCTCTGAAAAGAAAGCCTCTGCTGTAACTCCTGTTCAAGAAAAACCCGCAGCAGCACCTGTGCAAACAAGCCCTGCAGCCGCTCAACCTGCTCCTGCAGCACCTGTGCAAACAAGCCCTGCAGCTTCACAACCTGCTCCTGCAGCTCCCGTGCAAAAAGCACCGACAGCTTCACAACCTGCACCTGCTGAAAAAGCTCCTGCAGCAGCGGCAGAAGTTCCAGCAGCTCCTGCAAAGCCTGTGACTACCAGCGAAGCGCCTGCTGCTAATGCTGTTTCGACAACCGAAACACAAGCAGCTCCTTCTGTAGCAACAGTACAAAACTAGTCTGTGTTTTGAGAGCGGAGTGCAACACTCCGCTCAAATTCTAAGAGTCTCTGTTTAATTTCCAAATCAATTGCAAATCCACCGATCTTTCCATTCGTCTGAATGACGCGGTGGCATGGAATGAGGAGTGGCCATGGATTTTTATTGCACGCATTGCCGACGGCGCGAGCGGCGTTTGGTTGCCCGAGAAGGGCAGCGATTTGACCGTAGGATTGAGTGGAGCCAAAGGGGATGGTTGAGAGTGCTTTCCAACTCTTTTCATGAAAGCAGGGGCCTTTGGGCGTGATTGGGAAGGGAATGGGGGTGCCAGCGAGATAGGTGTCGAACCAAGAAGAGAGCTCAGGAAAAAGAGCACCTTCCAGTCGAAAAGTGGGAGAAAGGGATAGGGTGATTCGATGGAGAGAATCGCCGTTTGCTTCAACACAAACGGCGATCTGAGGGCGTTTCATGGGAGGTTTATTTCGAGCGGAGGAAGATCGGCGATCATCCTGGCGCGTTGCAGGAGCATATCAAACTTTTGGGCGCTCACTGCTTGGCCTTTGTAGAACCACTCTTCATCGATCGTTTCATCAGTGTACAATTTGCTGCAACCGTGCTTCTTGTCTGATTTCCATGTGATTTCGGCGGTGAGATTGCCGAGATCATCGAAGTGTGTTTCTAGGCCGTTTCTTTGCCCTTCGACGTAGGGAATCGCAGCGACTTTAATTCCGTTGCGATAAATCACTTTTTCTCCATTGAGAATACCGTGATCCCAGTGGAGGTCCATGAGCGGCTTGCCCGTGGAGGTGAACTTTTGTTGGATTCCATTGAGTTGGTAATTGTCGTAGTGGGAGATCGTGTGCACGAGTCCGTTGGGGTGGTAGCTGGTGCGGGATGTCATGAGACCTTGCTCAATGCTGTCGCGGCAAATGAGGAGGCCTGCGCGATCGCGTTTCACTCTTTCTCCATTTCCCCCTTTCACTTGTCCTTCGAGTTCGTGATCGGCGGTGAAGTATTTCCCTTCCATGAGAAGTTCGCCATCGTACTCTTCAATGCTGATTGGAGCGCCTTTCTCATCCCATAGCGTGATGATGGTGCGATCGTCGAACTCATAGAGTTCTTCGCGCATCGGTAATCCAGCCGTATCATTGGTCACTTCTTTGAGAAGGGTTCCTTGATCGTAGACGAGGAGTTTTTCCACTACAGAACTGCTGGGGAAGCTGTAGGTTGTCGGTCCATGAAGTGCGCCGTTTTCATACGTGCGGACAATCCGGACGCCGTTTTTCAGCGTCGAGATAATTTGTCCATCTTCCTCTCGTTGTTCCCATTCTTGTTCTGAAATATCGAATCCATATTTGTGGACATATTTCTGTGAAACGACGGTGTTATCACTACCGCCGCAGCCGACCATCAGCAAGAGAACCGATGATCCGAGAAAAAGATGACTTTTTTTCATGAAGGAAACCCCAATACTTTCGAGATCGATCTTACCGCTGTGAAATCCTTTTTGCAAGTAGATTGTTCAATAATTTTAGAGTGGACTGCTACAGCTCGTCGGGATGCTCCGCCCCTGCCCCCAGGGGCCTACCTGCGGCTTTGAGGACCAGTCGCTGCGCTCCCTTTCGCGTATTCCCAACCCCAAAAGCGATGCGCCTTTGGGGACCCCGGCGCCGCTCGCCGTGCGTAGCACTGTCTTCGCGTAAGACTGCGCCGCGAATCCTCTTTGTCCTCGGTAGGCGCGGACTGCAATGACGCGCTTCGCGTCGCATTGCAGAACCTAGCAATTCCTCAATCTGTGTTTTTTAACCAAAGCCTGAAAACTAAGGAAGGCACTGCAACGCGCAACGAAGTGCGTCGTTGCAGCCCGAGCCCGCTGAGACACAGCAGAATCGCGGCGCAGCCTTACGCGAAGACAGTGCTATGCACGGCGAGCGGCGAGCACGCGATAGGACGGCCTTTAGGACGTCCGGTCGGCAAAGTCTCAGGTAGGGCCCCTGGGGGCGGGGGCGGAGCACCCCGACGAGCTGTAGCGATTAATTTCTCTTCCTTATTTGTTTAACGAATGTGTTTTGAGAGGAGCTGGGACATTTGTTGAACGAAGTGAGTGTGAGCCTGCTCAACTTCTTCGAAGGAAATAGTTTTAGAGCGGTCGCGATAAGTGAAACGGAAGGTAATGTTGTTCTTGTTGGGAGCACGGAAGAGATCGATCAACTCGAATTTTTCAAGAAGAGGAGGTTTGATGGAATCGGCAGCGGTGAAGAATTCGGCGATGTTCATCGCAGGATCGAGAGAGAGGGTCCAGTCGCGCTCGGAAGAGGGAAATTGGGGCAAGGGGGCCATTTTGGCGATTTCGCCGCTGTGTTGTTGAAGATGATGAGCGTTGAGTTCGGCGTAATAGACTCGCTGCTTAATGTCGAGTTTGGCCAGGATGGATGGATGGATTTCGCCAAAGCAACCGATGCAGAGAGGGCCGAGAAAGACGTTCGCTTGCCGACCAGGATGGAAGCTGAGATGATCAGAGGGTGTAATGGAGAAGCGAAGGCGAAGGCCTGTGAGTAGATTTTCGATAAGCCCCTTAAGCTCGAAGAAGTCGACGTCTTGCGGTTTGCGATCCCAGTGGTGTGGCATCTCTTTGCCGGTGAGGAGGAGCGCAGCCATGAGAAATTCAATCGGTTTATTTTCTTGGAGGAAGTGGATGCGGCCGAGTTCGAAGGCGTGGAAGGTGTTGTTTTTCTGATCGAGATTGGATCGAGTGACTTGGAGCAGGCCGGGAAGAAGAGAGGGACGGAGGATTGAGTAGTCTTCTGATTTGGAGTGGAGAGTTTGCAGAAGAGTATTTTCTTGGAGGGAGGTCTCTTGGGCGATTTCGGCGAGCTTGGGAGAAATGAGATCGCAGGTGAGAAACTCTTGAAGTCCGAGGGCGTGTAGACGTCGTCGGAGATCGGTTTCGAAGAGGTAGGCTTTGTCGTCGGGAATTTGTGGCGTGGTCGCTTTGGGAAGAGGACAGTCGATGTTGTTGTAACCGTAAAGGCGAGCCACTTCTTCGATAAGGTCGATTTCTTCTTGGATGTCGTTGCGGTAAAGAGGTACTTCGACGAGCCACGCTGCACCTTTTTTCTTCACATTGAATTGCAAGCGGTGGAGGAGATCTTTAATTTCGCTGTCGGAAAGTTTTGTTCCGAGAAGTTGGTTAGCTCGTTCAGGCCGGAAGGAAAGAGCGCGAGGGGCAAAGTCTTTTTTCGTTTCGTCGATCGGCTTGGAAGATGCTGTGCCGCCCGCGAGGTCAAGGATGAGTTGGACTGCTTCTTCGAGGAGAAGAGGAATCGTTGAGGCGTCGATTCCTTTTTCAAAGCGGAGAGAGCTATCTGTGCGAAGGCCCATTTTTTTCGAAGCGATTCGAATCGCGATCGGGTCGAAGCAAGCTGCTTCCAGGAGGATGGAGCGAGTGGTATCGGTCACCGAACTGTTCGCGCCGCCGAGAATGCCGGCGAGGGCGATCGGTTTTTTTGCGTCGGAGATGAGGAGAGTGCCTGGAGGAACTTCGATCGTTGTTTCGTTGAGTCCTTCGAAAGAGAAGGCAGCAGGAGCGGATGAAACTTCAATGGAGAGTTTTTCGACCTTTTCTGCGTCGAAAGCGTGGAGAGGCCCGCCATATTTAAGGAGGATGTAGTTAGTCGCATCGACGATGTTGTTGATTGGGCGCAGGCCTGCAGAGCGGAGTTGTTTTTGTAGCCAGAACGGGGAGGGGGCGACATGGATGTTTTCAATGAGGCGCGCCATGTAGCGAGGGACTAGCTGAACGTCGCGCACAGAAACTTTGATCGACGAAGGTTTGGTCGGTTTTTTGGAAGAGGTTTTGGCAGTGGCGAGGGGAATTTGAAGGGCGGCTGAGAGTTCGCGGGCAATTCCGAGGGCGCTCATGCAGTGGCCGAGATTGGGAGTCAAAGAGAGTTCGAAGACGGGATCCCAGAGGAGGGGGAGGCAATCGGCGCCCAGGGGCATTTCAGGGGGCAATTCGAGGATGCCGGTATCGTCTTCATCAGGTCTCCGGAAACCCGGTCCTTTAGGGCCGGGTAATTCACATCCAAATTTGGGAGGAGTTCGAAACTCCTCCCAAATCATTCCCCGTCCTTTAGGGCGGGGTTCATAGAGATTGAGTTCGCCGGCAGAGCAAAGCATTCCCAGCGATTCGACGCCGCGGATCGCCGTCTGCTCAATCTTTCGCGTTGTTCCTGCGCTGTCAGTGAGCGTGGCACCGACTTGAGCCAGAGCCACTCGGAGGTGAGGTCGGCAATTGGGGGCGCCGCAGACCACTTGATAGGTATGGGTTCCGTCGAAGACCTGCGCGACTTGAAGTTTATTGGCCGCTGGGTGAGGTTGTACGCTCTTTATTTCGGCGACGACGACGTGGTGAAAAGGTGGGTGCGGAGTATGAATGCTCTCCACTTCAATGCCGAGCAAAGTGAGTGTTTCGGCGATTTTTTCTGGATCTAAGTCAATAGAAATAAAAGACTTGAGAAGTGATAAAGGGAGTTTCATAAGGTTTCCACCAAAAACGAAAGCTCTTACTGTAGCGCGGCGGGGGGCTCTCTTTCAAGTCCTTTCCAAAAACCATGCAACTGTATATTTTAGACGGGAAGTACTTTGGTGGAGGTGAATGTGGAAGACACTTGGGCGAAAAAATTTCGTAAGATAACTGTTTCTCTGATCCTCAGCGGGGCCTTGAACATTGGCCTTATTGCGGCCTTTGTCGCTCTCGTCTTGCAAGATCGAGTCGGACAGTTTTCTTCTCCACAGAAAAAGTGGGCTGAGGAGCAAAAGTCTTCTAACATTGGCGCTTTGCACGCGATGTCGAAGCTCTCGTTTCGTGAACTGGTTGCCCTTTTGACCAATCGAGAATCGGTAGAACAAGGATATGCAAAACGGGACCTCGCGATTGCAGCGCTCACCGCCTTCCATCATTTCAATCTCGAAAAAGCACTTGGAACGGCTCCTTTGCAAAAGAGGAGCATTGCTGTAAACGAAGGGGAAGCGATTGATGTATTTCCTGGTCTCACCGAAGAGCAATTTGAGGGAATTATCCGTTTTGCTTATCAGGAAAAATGGCCGCTGACGAGCAAAGGGCTCTTTTCTCTGTTGCAAAAATTATCCACCCGCGATGAGAGCCTCGAACAAGCCTTTGCAATCACGCCTGAATTTTACGCGGTCCAGCTCCTCTTTCAAAAAACCGATGCGCCGCAAGATGCATCAACTCTTATTCACTTGCTGTCAGAAGGTTCGTGGGATCTGCTCGATTGCTTTGTCAAAGAGCAGTCGCAATTGCTCGACTTTTCAGTGGAAAAGCGAAGACGATTATTGCTTAGTTACCTCGCGCATCATTCAAAAACCGCGGCTCACCTTCTACTGAAGACAGATGGGCCTTTTGTCTTAAAACGACTCGATGATCGAGGAATTCTCGATGTGCTGACCCTGTTGGATCGTCGAACTGAAGAAGCGGCGGCGTTTTGCAGCTCGCTGTTGCAATCACCGCGAGGAGATGCGGTTTGGCAAGCAGCGACGCAAAAACTTTACGCATTTGCGGGGGAGCCGATGCCTGAAACATTTGATGCGAAGACAACTCTTTCCCATTTTGGTCTTGCCAAATCAGAGGCGAAGTTGGAACCTAAGCCAGCTCCTGTTGCGGCTCAACAACCTGCCGCGGCTGCTCGCTATCACACGGTGAAAGAGGGTGAAAGCCTTTGGAAAATTGCTCGTCAATACAAAGTGAAGCCAGAAGATGTAGCCAAGACAAATGGTTTAGACAGAGATAAAATTTTCCCCGGAATGACTCTCAAAATTCCTACCAATTAAGGTCGTTCGCGTAGCCGAAGTCGACGAGAGTCCATCCAAACAGTTGGTTGAAGAGGGCTTTGTTGCTTTCGCTGTAAGCTGTTTTCCATTCTTCGATTTGTCCATTGCGGAAGGTCCATGTGCCACCAAAGGAGTTCTTTGCAATTTCATCGATTTGCTCGAGAGTGAGCGTATATCCCAAATGAGTCGCAAGGGTAAGGTAGATGCGGCGTTGAGCTTCTAGGCTGCCACCTCCTCTAGGGCCGATCAAATCTTCAAATCGAATGACAATGATGTTGGGGTCCTGGAGCCATTCTTTCACGCAAGGAAAACTATCTTGAGG
>JAGWKU010000076.1 GCA_028873375.1 Verrucomicrobiota bacterium | reverse complement strand
GAGGAGAAGCCATCATAGGTCACGGTTTCGATCAATTCATGACAGGGATGAAAACAGCCCTTACCGGCCAACATCATCTCACTGCAACTGAACAGCTCCTCCAAAAAACTGGCATGTCATCGAATGCCGCCTCTCTTACCAATGATATTATAAGCACTTGCAACCCAATCGGCGCCGCTGCCCTCATACGCAATAGTGAGTTAGCAGTTGCTCGCGCATTTCGCTTACGTAGCATGGAGAATCAAATCATAGAGAATTTAGAAATTTTTCTGGGTAAAGACTCTCGACTTTTCAAAAATATCCACGGGGATTTAGTGATTGAATCCAAAGACGGTTTAAGGCAATTTAGAATGGATTTGAACCACACCTCTCCTCACAAAAATCCACATAGTCATTTAATAGAGTATCAGCTAAAGAAAAATAAGAAATACGAAATTATTAACGAACGAATCTACCCAATAGACGTAAAGCCGGAATAGAATCATGGATGAAGAAACATTTAGTCTAGTTCAAGAGTGCACGAATAAATATTTTATAGAAAATATCAATGATAAGGAAGTGGAAATTCATATTAGAATCCCAAAAAAATACCGATCCCTATGGTTGAGTAAAATTTCAGATTTAAGAACTAATGAAGATGAAATAGAAGAATATGCAGATCTTGAATAATTAGAAACTACGATTTAATTATCAATTTGAATTTCTTCCTACGCATTATGCTATGGAAATATACTTAGAGCCAGGCAAGGTCATCACGGGATATTTATCTCCTAGAATATGAATTTCAATTTCTCTACAAAGCAATCGACTTCTTAAAACAAGTAAGCACAATTGAAGGAAGCATTTTTAAAAACGGCATAGGACTCGGCCCCTGACCAATAGTGCTCGAGCGAAATAGGGCAGATCTTCGCTGAAAATAAAAGGTGGTCGTATGGCTGGAGATCCAAACCAGTAAAACATCCGACTGCATAGGTATTTAGCGTGTGAACATTCGTAGAAACGTTCCCGACAACGCCATAGGTAAAAAACAGGTTCGGATAGAGTTTTTCCCGAGAGCCAAAATGAGTAATAAATACACCCACATTGACCGTTCGTTTGACGTAACGGTCATTCTCAATTTCTACTAAATTCATGTGCTGAAAGTTGCCACCCACATCAAAAAGAATGTGGTCATTTACATAGCCAAACGTCAAGTAATATCGAAGCTCCGCTAAAGAAGAATCTCCTAGAAGACCCATCGTAAAACCTTCAGAATCTTGCCACTCTTCTGATTTCTGAGCGCATAAGGGAAGAGAAAGAGCAGACAAAAGGAAAATTACTTTTTTAAGCATAAAAGACCTCAATTAAGAGAAGAGATAGTAATCGAAAGACCTGTTTTAAAACACCTCGATTCATTCTAAATAAATCTTGAATGAGAACCTCAATTCACACTCGTTTTCTATTTCCCCAAATCTCTCTCCTTCTGTAACATCTCTGAGCAACTTTAAAGGCCGACGATGAAAACTCTTCTTCTTTTGCTATCGCTTTCTCCCATTCTCCACACTGCTGCAGTAGATCTAACTATAGAGGCGCAACCTCTCGACTTTTCTCTTGCACAACCGATTGACGCTACTCTCGTTCCTCCACTCTCGCCCGAAGAGCTGAAACTTCCTCCCATCAACCCTCCTCATAAAAATACGGCTGTTGCTCTCGGTCTCTCTTATCTTTTTCCCGGTTTGGGCCATGTTTATTTAGATGAGATGAAAACAGCCGGTGGTCTGA
This sequence comes from Verrucomicrobiota bacterium, assembly GCA_028873375.1. Classification (GTDB taxonomy): domain Bacteria; phylum Chlamydiota; class Chlamydiia; order Chlamydiales; family SM23-39; genus CAITMJ01. The sequence continues at coordinate 6,559 of JAGWKU010000076.1, read as the reverse complement.
TTAGCAGCACCCTTCTCAGTGCGGGCCTAGCGATCTCTTTCCCCTCTCAAGAAGATCTCTTTATCACTAGCCTGATTAGTCTCCAAACAGCGTGGTCCTACGGTCTTTACTCGGTCTACCGAGATGTTCGCTCGTTCAATAAAGGATCCTACTCGTATAAAATGCCAACGGACAGCTTCGTGGATCTCACCTATGCGCCCTTTAAATTCAGCGTGCTCAAAAAACCAGAAGTATGGGGTGGACTTCTCGGAGCTCTTTCTCTCGGCGTTGCTGTCTCTTACTTCCTCTTTCCCCCAGACGCAGCCATTCCATTCCAAACCTCGGAAGAATCTTCTATTCCCCCTTACGTTGCGCTTCCTGTAGGGATTGGTGAAGAGACTCTCTTTCGCGGCTATATTCAATCCCTCATCTCTGAAAATGTGAATCCCTGGACAGGCATAGCTCTTTCTTCCCTAGCCTTTGGCGCCGCTCATATTCCCAATGCGAATGCTCTCGAACCCCAGCATCGATGGCGCTATTACGCCTTCAGCCTTCCCTTGATCACCACCATGGGCGCCTACTTCGGATGGGTGACCCATAAAAACCACTCTCTCCAAGAAAGCGTCGCCATCCACACGTGGTACGACCTCATCATCTTCACCGCTGGCGCTCTCGCCTCCAAAGCCGCCACCCCAGGCCCCTCAACCTTCGCCATCTCCTTTCCTTTCTAAGAGCTACTTCGACTGGGCAGTCGGGCGAAGCCCCCGCTGCCCCACCTCGATCCTAGACTCAAAATTTACTTTTCAATGACGCCCTCAAAGATTATAGTGTGCGAAGAAGGAGCCCCTCCAATGTCTACTCATCAACACGATCAAAATTTCTTCCAATTAGCAAGTATTATATGTGCCCCTTTAGCATTACCCGTCGTCATTATTGGTGCTCAATTGGCTGAAAAATTTGGAGCTGGAACTGCAATCTCTTCTATCATTGTAGGTAACCTCATTTTGTGGCTGATTGGCATCGCTATGGCTTCTATGCCAGAAAAAGAGCGACTGAACGCAATTGAAAACATAAAAAACTATCTAGGAAATCCCGGCAAAATAGCGGTAGCCTTAGTCTTTATTTTCGCCTTCTTAAACTGGTATGTTATAGAAATCAATTCCGCTACTATTTCTTTAAATAGCATGCTTCATTTCAACAATAGTGGCTTTTTTCTGAACCTCAAAGTGGTTGGAGTCATTTTCGGCCTCCTTTCCGCCCTCCTTTCAATAGGAGGGATTCTCTGGATTAAAAGGCTGGCTTTTGCGAGCATGCCTTTCGTCATTTTATACCACTTCTATGTCATTCTAATTTCTGATATTTCAATTTTCCCCATCGAGAGCTTTGAGCTGTCTTTAATAGGGGTTATTTCCAGCGTGTTGGCAATACTTCCGGGAATCGTTAACTTACCCACTGTATTTCGCCATTCTCGATCAAAGGAAGATTCCTATCTCGCTTTGACCTTTATCGTCCTCTTTACTTCTTTTTTTGAGATTTCTACCATTTGGATGAAATTCTCGGGCTACTCAGAATTTGATTTAAATACCTGGTATTTTATCATTCCAACTTCTGCTTTTATTTTGTTGACCCTTATAAACAGCAACTTGCTAAATATTTACTTCGCTTCTGCTTGCTGGGAAGCTTTTGTCCCTAAAATTGGACGAGCTAAAGGCTATGCAATCATTGGATTGCTAGGAACTTTGGCCTATGCCTTTATCGAAAAGCCTTCCTTTAGTCTTTTCTTTGAAGACTTAGCAAATTCCTACATTGCAACGGTAGGAGTTGTCCTCTTAATGGCTTTCTTAGTTCGTAAGATCGTAAAACACAGGCCAAGGACTTTCGAAAGGACAATCAATGGCATTTCTTGGTTTCTTGGATCTCTCGCTGCTACCATCCTAAAAATTCAATATCCCGACCAACAAATACAATCACTTGTAGGAAGTATTGCTACTAGTGTTTTAGTTTTCTTATGCGTGATTTTTGTGGAAGAAATGATTTGGTCTATTCAGAAAGTTTCTATGACGAAAAAAGCTTCTTAAGAAACGGTTAGCCTGAAGATGTGTTTGACTGTTTCCAGATACACGTGTTGAGTAAAGAATAGAGCGGGGTTTCGCAAGGAAAAACCTTCTCTTTCTGCGAGCAATTTATATTGTTCGTATTCTTCGTCTTTGACTTGCGGAGTAATATCAGGATTGGGGTATTGTCGGTGATCAGCAGCGGCCGCTAGAATAATATCAGTGATAGGAAAAGCAGAGATTGATTCTTTCCACTTCGCTCGAGTTTCTACGGCACCATCCTTTAGGCACGCCACTCCCTGGATAACACACGCAGGTTTTTCTAAATCAGCTTCTTTTGGATCGTCCTTAACGTAAGAAAGGCTTTGTTTATCCTCCGCTGAGTAGAAAAAAGCATCTCCCCCTATTACACGATATCCCTTTTGAACCGTTTCTAAAAAGAGAGTATGAATAATTAAAGGGATTCCTTCTTTATGGAGTATTTTAAGAACTGCTTTGATCGACCAGAACATAGGAATACAGAGGCACCCGTTGTGCTCTTTTTCGTAAGTAGGAGAAAACATGGTTATAAGAGAAGCATCCTTTAATTTAAGAGCTATCTCTCGCATAAATTGAACAGAAGCTTTTGACAACAGAATTCTAGCTTTCCTCACTAAATGTTTCTTAAATGAATTAGAAGTTTCTAATTTTAAATTATCAATACTCGCCTTCTCGATTCTAAAAAGAGAGGTAAATATCTCTTCCGGTGAATTTTGCTCTTTGGCTTCCGCTAACAGATAAGACTGAAGGATAAACATCTCATTGCGAGATAAAGCTAAATCTAAGTGATGAGAGTCTAGGACATCTTGCAAAGAGCTTTTTTCTTTGATTAAAAGATCAATTTCACCGGAGGAAAAAAGTTCTTTAATTCTTCGATTTGCTTTTAGTATTTGGACATCTAAAGCATTAAAATTAGAGACAGAATGGATAACGTTAAGAGCAATTTTAAGAACTCTGGTTTGGCAAGAATTTTCACCAACCAGGCTATCGAATTTTTGAAATTCTTTATTTTCTAAAGAGTGATATGCTTGGTTAACTAAACCAAGTAGAAATTGATATTCTAGAAGTCCCTTTTTTAAATCTGCCCCAACCCTCTTATTGGGTTCATAAGGCAGCATGCTAGCTAGGTATTCTATACTAGCTGGAAGAGGAGACAGAGAACTCATAAAAAGTACTCTCAATCAATCTTTTTATTTGATTTAGGAAAACTATTATAGCACAAATGTCTTTTTTATCGAATCCTTACAGTTCTTTAATCATTCAATTTGACCTTAGAAAATTCTGCCTCTTGCCAGTAAACCCATAAACTCCTTACAATATGTTGAAAAACAAGGCATTTTGCCTTGGAAAAGAGGTCCTTATGGAACAAATATTTGAAGTCTCTTCACTCTCTTCCTTCCTCCCTCTTTCCCATCATCATCATACCCTCTAATCTCGACGATCTAGATGCTTCTAGATCAACTGCTTATAATTTCAATTTGGACACAATTTTTTACATGAGAAGTACATGAATACAATGGTCTTTATTTGCACGCTGTTAGGGCTGCAAGGAATTTGCTGGTGGATAGGGAAACGGTCGTCGAAAGGGATGGAGACGCAGACGGACTATTTTCTGGGGGGCAAGCGGGTGCCGTTCTTCCCGTTGGTAATGACGTTTTTAGGGGGCCAGGTCGGGGGCGGGCTGGTTCTGGGATCGGCGCAGGAAGCTGCGCGGATTGGCTGGTGGGTGCTGTTGTACCCGCTGGGCCAGGTGCTCGGGATGGTGTGGATCGCGGCGGGAGTGGGCCGAAGGCTGGCCTCGTTCGGGGTGCCGACGGTCGCGCAGATTTTTGAAAAGTATTATGGCTCTCCGGTGCTGAAGCAATTGGCGTCGATGTTGTCGATTGGGTCGCTATTCATGATCTTGGTCGCGCAGGTATTGGCCACAAAGGGCTTTTTGCTCAGCGTTGGTGTGGAAAGCAAGGCGCTCTTTTTGCTGTTCTGGGGCCTGGTGTTGACGTACACGGGCATGGGGGGCTTTAAGGCGGTGATTAAGACCGACCTGATCCAAGCGTCGTTCTTTGTGACGATGTTCGGGGCAGCGTTTGCCTATGCGTGGTTCTGGGGACCGGTCGCGCCATTGGCAGTGACCAATGAAGCTGTGGTGTCTGGGTCAAAGCTGAGTGGATGGCTGCTCATGCCACTATTGTTTGCAGCGTTGGAGCAGGATACGGGGCAGAGATGCTTTGCGGCAAAGTCGGAGAGCGTATTGAGACGGTCCGCATTTACAGCGGGGGGTTTGACCTTTTTGACCTGCTTGGTGCCGATTTACTTTGGCATCCTGGCGCAAAGGTGGGGCCTTTCTCCGGAAAATGGGAGCAGCGTCCTCATGGGTGCGATCCAATTGACGACATCGCCAGTGATGGCGGCGTTGGTTGGAGCAGCGATCATGGCGGCAATTTTAGCGACGGCCGATTCGCTACTGAATGCAATTTCCTCGAATTTATCGCAGGACTTTGCCTTCTTGAAGAAACGGTCGCTCAATGCGACGCGGGTCGTGTCGGTGTCGATCGGAGCGCTCGCGATTTTCGTCTCGTTCTATTTTAGCAACGTGGTCGATCTGCTGATCCAGGCCTATGAGCTGTCAGTCTGCACACTGGTCGTGCCGTTGCTCGCCGCTCTCTTCAAGAAAAGTCGTGGAGAATTCCGCTCGGCAGCGCTTTCAATTGCGCTGGGCGCTTTTGGATTCTTCCTCTTCAGAATCATCCCCGTGGAGTTTCCTCGAGAGGTCGGCGCGATCGCTCTGTCGCTCATCGGCTATGCAATAGGAGAATTCTTGGCAAGACGCCGCTCTTTGCCTGAACAAACCTAACCACAGAGAAAAAAGCCGCTAAACGCGGCAAGAGAAAAGAAAATTTCTTTTTTTGCGGCGTTTCGCCGCCTCAGTGGTCTCAGTGGTGAAATTTTTTGCTTTTTCTCAGCGGTTCTTCTAGGGGAGCCAGCGGAAGAACGAGCGGTCGCGAGGAGGCTCGTTCGGGTTGAAGGAGTCTTGGATGTACTCTTGCAGGCCCGAACTTTGAAACATCTGGGTGATGAGCTGCTTCGTGGGGAAACCGTCACGGCTGTCGAGGTCGCTAAAGACCATCCGGTCAATTTGCTTGATAATGGAGCCACCTGCGCGGCGAATTTCGACGGTGGTATTCAGAAGAATCAGGCGATGCACCATCACCTCTTTCGAATAGGTAGCTCGCTTGGGGATCCGATGGCCGAGCACTTTCCAATTGCTCAGATCACCAAAATGTTCGGAAAATTCTATAGTAATGTAATTGTCTCCGAGGAAAATGGAATCGATTTCGATCGGGTCCGTCCAGAGTTCTTTGAAATTGTAGTTCACTTGGATCTGTTTGCAGCGAAAAGCCGTTCGACTGGGAAAGCCATGGGGATTGCGGATGGCAAATCGGCGAATATTGGTCTGATGAGGAGAGAGATTGATGCTGCCGATGAGGACAGGGATCTTGAGCTGCTCGGTGAGAAAGGCAGCCATAACAGGCCCTTTGGCCAGCCAGAGAAAGAAGGTGGTGGCTAAAATCGTCAGCCCAAAGAGCGCGAGTCCCGTACGGATCTTTTTCATCAGGTCTCCTGAAACCAGGTCCTTTAGGGCCGGGTAATTCACATCAAATTTAGCGTAGCCGATTTCTCCCCTTTGGAAAACTAAAATTTTTAGTTGGTTGCTCGCTATTTAAGAGAAATTGGAGTAAAATAGAGGGGCATGAAAGCATATGCCTTGAAAGTATATCAGTGGGCCACCGAAAAGGCGGCCTCAGAAAGAGCTCCTTTATGGATTGGGCTCCTCTTTTTCATGGAGCTGTTCTTTTTTATCCCGATTGATGCGATTTTGGCGTTCTTTTGCTTACAAGCCCCCCGCAGAACGTTTCTCTATGTGGTCATCGCCTCGGTCGCCTCGACGCTATCAGGGGTAGCCGGCTACTTGCTGGGCCGCTTCTTGTGGGACCTAATCGGCCCCTATGTAGTGCCTAGCCTCGTGTCTGTTTCGCTATTTGAGCGGATTTCAGGCCACTTCCAGACGTATGAGACAGGGGCTGTGATGCTGGGCTGCTTCCTCCCTTTCCCCTTGAAAGCCATCAGCTTAGCTGCCGGGGTCTTCAAAATAGGGGTGGTGCCCTTTGCCTCGGCGATGTTAGTCGCTCGCCTTCTGCGCTTTGCGTTAGTAGGAGGAGCCATGCTCGTCTGGGGAGATAAATTAAAGATTTTTCTTGATAGGCACTACCACCGTCTTATGTTACTGGTAGGAGCCAAGATAGCCGCCGCCTTTCTATTCTTCTGGATTTTAGCACAGTAACGGGCAATTTATGTACATAGTAACCCCTCCCATTAATCGCCGGTAGCTCCATTTTCTGCCTAAATAAGGCATCCAAATCATAAACAGGGAAGTTTAGAACTTCAGGCGAGATCCTTGGCCGGTCTTCGAGGATGATCTGGAGTGGCGT
>JAGWKU010000075.1 GCA_028873375.1 Verrucomicrobiota bacterium | reverse complement strand
GAAATCGCCCTTGCGGAATCGTCTACCCATTCATTATCACATGCACTGCTAAAATTGGTCACATCTTACTGATAGTCAAAATGAAATTTGACAATTAGACAGCATTCGCTATTCGGAAGTCAAGAAATTTTTGATGAAAAAGCCCTGCTTGAATTTGAGGAAAATTATATCATAATTTCTGATTATTTTGAATCCTTTATTTTGTTAATTAAGTTACTAATGTCGAGCGGCTTATATAGCTATGAGGGTGTCTCTTTCTTCTTATTCCGAGGTAGGATCTTGAGTTTTTTGAGAGACCGTTCGTTCGAGGAGAGGACCTCGAGGTCGAACTGGTCGTGGGAGAGGCGCCAGCCTTTGGCGGGGATGGTGCCGGCGCAGTGGAAGACGTAGCCGCCGATGGTCTCATATTCGGGGCTGGGGGGGATTTGGATCCCGAGCTTTTCTTCGATGTCAACGATGCTCATCTTGGCGTCGATCACCCAGCCGCCGCCAGGAATTTCTGAAAAGTCGGCGTCTTCGTCGATGTCGTATTCATCTTCAATTTCTCCTACGAGTTCCTCGAGAATGTCTTCGATCGTGACGATCCCTTCGGTGCCGCCGTATTCGTCAACGATGATCGCCATGTGGATTTGCTTATTGCGGAACTCTTGGAGGAGCTGGGAGATTTTCTTGTTTTCGGGGGCGTAGAGGACCGGTTTGGCGATGGAATCGAGAGGAGCTTCAAGGGCTGGCTTGGGGGCGGCGTAGCATTTGAGGAGGTCTTTGTAGAGGACGACGCCGGCGATTTGGTCGAAAGAGCCTCGGTAGATCGGAATGCGGCTGTAGCCTTCTTTGGCAAAGAGGCGGGTCGCTTCGTGGATGGTGGTAGAGGCCTCGAGGGCGAAGAGATCGACTCGGGGGACCATGATCTCTTTGGCGATCCGCTCTTTGAAGTTGAGGAAGGAGCCGATGAGTTTTTGGTCGGCAGGTTCGAGGTGTTGTTGGAGTTCTGAGTCGCGGATGAGTTCGCGGAGTTTTGATTTGTCAAAGAGTTTGGACTCTTCTTGGAGGTGAAGGCCCCGGAAGAGGTGGCGGGTGCCGTAGAGGAGGAGGGCGGTGAGAGGAAAGAGGCAGAGGAGGTAGAGGGTTGCGAGGGGGAGGGCGATAGAGAGGGCTCTTTTGCTCCAGAGGTTAGCGAGGAGGCGGGTCGTATAGTCGAGGACGAGTGAGAGGGCGATGATGCCTCCACCGGCGGCGAGAAGAGAGGTCCATTGGTGGGAGATGGGAACGTTGGAGAAGGCTTTTTGCAGAGAGGGGCTGATCGAGAGAAGGTAAAAGAAAGAGAAAATGGCGTAGGCGAGTTGATAGATGTGTTTGCAGACTGAGACGGAAAAGTAAAGCCCCTCCCATTCATGCTTGGGAAGAAGGAATTTGAGGGGGTGGACGCGGAGAACTTCTCTCGATTTGTATTTGCCGAGATGGAGGAGGGCGGTCGCGCAAGCTGTGAGTACGAGGGAGCCGAAGAGGAATAGAATGGGGAGGAGCGGACTTTCTAGCAAAAATGTCATGGGCCGTGCAGAGAAACTTTTTGCTCCTTCAAGAGAGCCATACACGTTTTCTCTTTTTTACGCATGATTCTTCTGTCTTTGCTCTCTAAATCATCGTAGCCCAGGCAGTGGAGTAGGCCGTGGACGATGTAGAGGGCTGTCTCATCGTAAGGGTTGAGCTTTTTCTTTTTTGCGTAAGCGGTAGCGGTAGCTGGACAGACGAAGACTTCACCGAGGTGCTCATCGCCAAGAGGGAAAGAGATGCAGTCGGTCGGAGTGGGATCGTCGAAGAACTCGTCGTGGAGCTCAGTGATTTTGCGTGTGGTGACGAAATAGATAGAGACTTCGGTGTGAGAGGCTTTCTCAGCCTGCAAAACGGTTTGGACGAGCCGGCGTACGGCTGGCTTGGAGAGAGAGAGGTCTTTTTGATTGTTGAAGATATGGATGTTCACAAGAGGAGGGGAGCCTCGAAGGCTCCCACGAAGACCTTATGCAACCGAAGGGGTTTTGGGAAGGCCGGTCACTTTCTTGTGTTTGCCGTCTACCCAGCGGCCGAGTTTGCGGAGCACTTCGATTCGCTCAAAGCGCTTCAACACGTTGCGCTTCTTTGCGCCTTTGGTCGATTTTCCGTAGCTTTTATGTCGGGTCATTGGACATTTCTCACTTTAGGGAAGAAACGAAGGGGGGTCGCCTCTCCGCTCATTGTGTTTTCATGGGGTTTATAGCCAAATTGGAGGGCGTCTTTTTTTGAGCCCGTTTTCTTTGCTGGGGGGCGGGGTCTTCTGGGGGAAAGGGCTCGCCTTTCGCCTTGTTTGCTCATTCTGGTCATGGAATTCTCCTAAAACTTTCGCAAGATTATAGCGGTCAAGGTTCATTCATTCAAGAGGAAAATTACATGGAAAGGCAAAAATTAGAAGGCAAAAGGCAGAAGTAGGTATTGTGTAACATATTGCAGCTAAGCTGTTTAGGTAGATTTAACGAGGAAGCCGGCTTTTTTATAGGCGTCGAAGCGGAGCTCTGAGAGTTTTTCGTTTAGCAGGAAATTTTTCCTTTACGCTATATTCTTAGGGCAAAATTGGGGTTCCAATGAGAAAACTGCTGATCGTAAAATGTGCTATTCTAAGTTTTATTGCTATTGCTTCCGCTCTTTCCGCAAACGAGGATCATGCTGCCGAATACATTGTCCAACGGGCCTATACTTCCATTGCTCGAATTGAAGAGGGAAAAATTTTCCTTAAGCCGGAAAAACTCTCCCTTAAGCAAGGGGTAATTTATCTTGAAGACATAAATGGAACCGAATTTGCTATTCCGGTTGTCTTTTCTCCCGAAGGCCGTCCCTATACTCAATCTGGCGAATCTATTATTTTCAACACATGGACATGTAGCTGTGGCGCGTTGAATCACAAGTGGGATAATCCCAGATACTGCTGGCGCTGCGGCGAGCCTCGTTAGAGTATCTAGGGTGTGTCGTCAATTCGCTTCGTGACGGAGATTTTAGGATTTTTGAGCCATAATTTTTGGTGGAGATCGAGCCCAACTTGCATCAAGTTGGCGAGATCGAACCGAAAATTATGGACAAAAAGACAAAATTCTCCGGCCGAATGGAATTGACGACACGCCCTAGTCTTGCACCAGAAGGGCGAGGGTAACCTCTAGGTTATTTCTGAGGAAATAAGTCCAATGGACGATCTTGCTCGCTTTTTTGTAGTGTTTTTTAAGCTGTTGGGTTTCTTCAGTAGCAGGGTCACAAGCAAAATTAGGAGATAGCTTAGCTCCTGGCCAAGGCCATTCATTGCTAAACATGTGCAGAGGATCTTGTTCCTGCAGTTGGTGTCCTGTAACGGAGCGAGATGTTCCCCCTCGGTACTGTTCGTAAAGGGAAGCGTTATTTCTTCCGAATCCAAGTAGAATTCCAACGAGACGGGTGTGGTTAATAATTGTATAAAAATCGTTGTGCTCAGGATGAGTTAAGATCCAGAACACTTCTTCACTCGTACACGGCTTTCCTAAAATTTCTCGAAAATCGTTCAAATGCTCTTGAATTGTGGCCTTGCACAATTTGGGACAAAGTAAGGCGATCTCTATTCTTCCTTTTCCCAAAAAAGAATAGTCGACGAGGAGGTGTTTTTTCCTTGGGAAAAGAGATTGGTATTTTTTCCAAGTTAGATACCCTCGTCTTAATGCTTGGTTTCTTGGCCTTTTAAAGGCCTCTCGCCAAAAGGTTAATAAATCTTCCGTATCTTCGACAATGACATTGGATATGCTCATTGGTTTATAGCCGACCAGTGTATAGGGGTAGTAGTCAAACGAAATAACCTCATCGATAAAGAAGGCGAGATCTTGCTTTTCTTGAGGAGTCAAGGCTTTGAGTTTTTCTCGAATTGTGAGCAGTTCTGAATAAGAAACGACATTGTAGCGATTTCTTTCACACATCAAGAAGATCAAGCCGCTGATACAGAGCAATCCACAGGTGGCTACCGCTATTCTAAGTCGCATCAAAACGCCTCAACTTCTGAAGGGTTGCCTTAGACTATACCCTTATCCTCGCAATATTTGTAACTGGACTTAGCGAGCTTCGATGAGGAAGCCGGCTTTTTTATAGGCGTCGAAGCGGAGGGCTGAGAGCTGCTGTTTGCCGGGGGAGGTAAGGTCCTCGAAGTCATAGATGAGGCGAAAGGGGCCTTCAATGAGGAGGGGGGTGGAGCAGAGATTGAAGGCGGAGCGGGCTTGGTTGATGTTCTGCTTGGTGCGGGTAATGGCGATTAATTCGGTGGTGGGCCCATTGGTGGCGATGTGAGGGAGGAAGCTGGTTGGGGGCGACTTCCAGAGGAGCTCGTCGACGTAATCCATTGCCTTTTCGTCTTCGACGAGAATGAGGAGGTGTTCTTTTCGCTCGAAGTGGGTAGCGGCGATTTCGAGGAGGCGGAGGGTCTTGGTCTTGGCCTCGCGTGTCTGGAAGAAGACGGCGCGGGTGGAGGGGGCGTCACTGTTTCTCATGACCGTCCGGAAGGATGACCCCGCATGAGACGAGGTATTTGAAGGCTTCTTCTTTGGTCATTCCGCTAGACTGGAGGTTTTTTTCGGGGACGAGGAAGAGAAAGCCTGAGATGGGGTGGGGGGCTGTGGGGGCAAAGACCGAGATGAGTCGCATGCCGGTTTTTTCTTGGCACTCTTTGGCGGCCTCTCCGGTGCTAAAGCCGACGCCGAAGTGGGGGGCGTGAGGAAAGGGGGTAAGAACCGACTCTTTGATCCCTTTGCCTTCTTCAGTGGAGAGGATAGCGGAGAAGACGTCGCGGGTCACTTTGTAGACGGTTTTGACGAAGGGAATGCGGAAGAGGACTTTGTTGGCGGCGTGGAGAATGCCTTTGAAGAAGAATTGACGAGCGATGAAGCCGAGCATGAGGGTGAGAATGCAGAGGAGGATGAGGGCGAGGACACGTGAGATGAAGAGAGAGAGGGTGGGAGGAAGGTAAAGTGGGATTTGTTCGATGACTACCGAACTAATGGGGAGGAGAAGAGATGCGAAGAAATCGAAGAGGAAGGCGACAATGATGATCGTCAAGGCGAGAGGAAGGAGGGTGATGAGTCCTGCGATGAGATATTTTTTCATGTCTCTTCCATTCCTGGTTTGATTACGCCGCACGAAAGAACATACTTCACAGCGTCTTCGCTTTTCATGTCGAGGTAGATGAGTTCGGAGCGCTCGGTGATGACCATGAAGCCAGTTGTCGGATTAGGAGTTGTGGGGATGAAGACAGAGATTCGATCTCCGGGGGAGCCATTGTGAGGTGCTTCGCGGGTCACGAGGCCTAGGCAATACGACTCTTTGCTCGGAAATGGAATCATCACGACTTGCTTGAATGAATTCTGATTGGAGGAAAAAAGGGTACGGATGATATCGCGCATTGTTTTGTACACTTTGTTGACGAGAGGGATCCTTTGCAAGAGGTAATCGCCGAGCTTGGCTAATTTATCGACCAAAAACCATCGGGCGACCATTCCGACGAGCAGGGTAAGCAAAAAGAGGGTGAGGAGGATGAGGCATCGCGCAATGACTTTGACCATTGGCAAAGAGGTGAGAAATCCCATGGGGCTGATCGGTAGACGAGAGAGAAGCTTTGTGACGATGCCGACGAACGGCCGTGTCAAAAAGTCGATCATGAAGTGGATGACATAGATCGTGATGGCGACAGGCAAAAGCGTGGCGAGGCCCGTTAAGAAGTACTTCTTCATGTTTTAATCATTGCTAGAAAGGCGGTTTTTAGCAAGAGCCTATCCGAAAAGTAGAGAGAAAGAGCTTCGAAAAGAATTTGAAGATCAACTCTAGAGGCAGCTCTCAAAACTCATTTGACCATTAAAACCGCCCTTTTGAGGTCATTTGCGAGTGGTGGCAAAGTCACCACGGTCCATTCTCCTCAGTCGGCCCAAGCGGGCCGACTGAGGAGAATGGACGTATTAACCCGCTAGGCAAAAGTGAGACAAAGGGCGCTAGCGAAGCAAAGTCAGATCGAAGCAAGGCGTTCCGAAGGAGAAGGCCATAGTGAATACTATGGTCGACGATGGAGGATCGATATGGCTGCGGAATCGAGCTGGCCCGAAGGGAGCTGCAGCAAGCCATTTGTCTCACTTTTGCCTAGCGGGTTAATAAATGGTCTCAAAAGGGTGGTTTTAATGGTCAAATGAGTTTTGAGAGCTGCCTCGGATACTAAAAAATCAAAACTGGGTTCTATTCCATTTCTTGTAGTTTAGCGTATTTATTTATCTCTTCGATAAATGTATCCCTATTCACAGCAGGATTTTGATTGCAAAATTGATTTACGGCTATCATCAAGACGTCTTTCTTATCGATCGCCTGGTTAGCCGGGTTGGCAAAGAACATAGTTAAAGCCTGAGCTGTTGGAACTTCTGCAGCCTGAGCTGTTGGAAGGTCTATCGGCACCCTATCGATATTGACTCCAACGAGGCGCCCCTGCAGCACAGCAACGGCTAGCCGTTGCGTTTTCCCTTGATTGCAGACTCTACTTTTTTTCCCGTCAAAATCGTCGTATGAATCTTGCAACGCAAAAATCATGCCGTTTTTTGCACTGGTTTGGTCTTTGCTGTCCTTCAATTGCGATGAAAAAATCCAAAGGCGGCCGATTAGCTCTTTTCCTGTCATGGGCGATCCCAGGATGGTGAAATATCCCTTGTCAATCAGAGGCCCAAAAACTTCGCCTTTCTCTTTCGCTTTTAAAAGCGCGCCGCGCGCTAATTCTTTGCGCGCTTCATCAATAAGAGAAGCATCCAGATAACCAATAAACTCATCCTTAGCCTTCTCGATTTCGTCTGCTGATAGCTTTCCTTGGTGCTGAAGTAATAATTTGATGGCTTCTAAGGTTTTTTGGTCGCGATTCCCTTCATGCACGTCTACTCTTTGGCGTACAGGGCGATCAGCCTGAAATGGATTCTCGCGAAGCTCAAGAACAAATAAGTGTAGTGGGTTAATTTCCGTTGGGTAAGCTGCTAGTTGGTTGTGGTTAAGGTAGAGCATTTTCAACCGTGCAAGTTGGCCGATTTCTGCTGGCAAAGCTGTTAGTTGGTTGTTTCCAAGGTAGAGCTTTTTCAAGTGTGTAAGTTGGCCGATTTCTGCTGGCAAAGCTGTTAGTTGGTTGTTTCCAAGGTAGAGCTTTTTCAAGTGTGTAAGTTGGCCGATTTCTGCTGGCAAAGCTGCTAGTTGGTTGTTTAGAAGGTCGAGCGTTTTCAACTGTGTAAGTTGGCCAATTTCAGGCGGCAAAGCTGCTAGTTGGTTGTTTAGAAGGTCGAGCTCTTTCAAGTGTGTAAGTTGGCCGATTTCTGCTGGCAAAGCTGTTAGTTGGTTGTTTCCAAGGTAGAGCTCTTTCAAGTGTGTAAGTTGGCCGATTTCTGCTGGCAAAGCTGCTAGTCGGTTGTTTCCAAGGTAGAGCTCTTTCAAGTGTGTAAGTTGGCCAATTTCAGGCGGCAAAGCTGTTAGTTGGTTGTTTAGAAGGTCGAGCTCTTTCAAGTGTGTAAGTTGGCCAATTTCAGGCGGCAAAGCTGTTAGTTGGTTGTTTTCAAGGTAGAGCTCTTTCAAGTGTGTTAGCTGGCCGATACACTTTGGAAGAGAAGTGAGCTTACTGCCATCAAAGCTGAATAAAGATAGTCTTTCACACTTTTCTCGAAAAGTTATGCGTATTTTTCTGGCGGCATTGCTTCTACTCAAAACTTCTTCTGGCTTTTCATTGACCCATTCATTGAGTTGCTGTTCGAATGTTGCCGCGCGCTGTATTTTAAGTGCTTTCCTGGCTTGGTAGGCCTTATAAGGAGCTGTAAAGAAGGATGTCACTGCACGGATGATTTTTGCCTTCGTCTTTTCCTCGCCACCTGTATTTTCTTCATGGGGTTGGAGGAGGCCGCCTACATTATTTATTTCAAGATTTGGATTTAATGGGATCATATTATTCCTATTATCTATTGATATTAATTATATATTAAAAATAATTTAATTTCAAATTAATTCTTAACATTCTCAGGAATAACTAATTGGTAATCAATTGATAATAAGGCGGTTGCAGCGTAAAAGAAATAACTGACTGAGAGTTAAGTACTTACATCTTTTATTGGGGGGGGTGGAAAGAGGAGAGGTAGGAAGGGGGGAATTGATTCTGTAAAGGCGATCAGCTCAAAAATGAAGCATTTTTGATGCCTCCTAGGCCGCCGGGGAAAAACAAGGACAAGAATCAAGAAAAATCAATGTCCTGATATCAAGTCCCAAGTATCCAAGTGCCAAGGACCTTAGAACTTCCGACGGGCCGCGACGCCGATGCCCT
>JAGWKU010000147.1 GCA_028873375.1 Verrucomicrobiota bacterium | reverse complement strand
GGGCCACTTCTGCGGAGACTTTGCTGTCGGTGGCACACTCAGCGGGATGGCGTTCAAAGGAGTCCTTCGAGCCGCTAGATGGTTTGAGGAGGGCTTCGCTCCGACTTTGCGCATGTTCAATGATCGGATGCTCTGCTCCGGACCTGCTGGATTAAGCAAGTTGAGCGGATTGTTCGGAAAATCACAGGAAGTAGCACAGTGCACAAAGTCTAATCTTCGTCTGGGTCAGCAGGTACATAAGTCTTATAAAGCAGCAATAGCTGACAAAAAAATTTTTCGTAAGGAATTTACATTGCCTAGTGGACGTCGGGTTGATTTTATTGACTTTACTAATGGGAAAGTTTATGAACTGAAACCAAACAATCCTCGTGCTATTCGAGCAGGGATGAAACAACTTGAACAATACATTAAGGAATTAAAAGAACATCCGAAATTGAAGCACATTGAATGGGAGGGTGTTTTAGAAACATACTAATTATGGATAATAAAATTTTTAAAAAGATTTTTGATGTAATAGCAAAAAAAAATGGTTTTGAATCAGCTTTTGGAGGATGGTTCAAGCAATCAGAAGAATGTATTTTTACGATCCAATTAACTAGGTCGAATTTTGGAAATTATTATATGGTAGAAGTCAAAACATATATCCAAGGAGCTTTTGGAAATCGTTACTTTAAAGATAAGAGCTTATTAAGAGACATAGGAGATATCTTTAGAGGTGAACCAAAAGAGTTTGAGGCTGCCTTAAATTTGGAACAACAAATGGAAGATGAGGAACGAACACAAAAGCTAGAATCACTCTTTCAAAACTTTATTGTGCCATTTTCTGAAAAGGCATTGACAAAGCATGGAATATATGAACTTGCCGAAAAAGAAGAAATTTACTTACTTCCGGCAGTCAAAGAAGAGCTGGAAAAGCTTAAAACCATCTGAGCCTGACTTACAAATTCCCTCATGTTCATTTGACGCCAAAGGCATAGGGAGGAGATGAACTCACAGAACTAAAACAATGTCAATCGACTCATTCGCATTGAAACTCCCACACAGACCCAAATCTTTACCTACGACTCCCAACACCGCCGCCTCTCTCAAACCATCGATCAAACAACCCGCTATTTCCTCTACGACGGCCAAAACGAAATCGGCTCCTTCGACGAAAACCTAACCCCCCTCGCACTCCGCATTCTTGGAGAAACTCCCCATGCTGAAATCGGTGCCGCCATTGCGCTCGAGCTCCAAGGCAAGATCTATGCTTCCATCCACGACCTACAAGGCAACATTGCAGCCCTCTTACCCATCAATCGCTCTGAGCCCACTTTCTATCACTACAGCGCCTTTGGCGAAGAAAAACACACCGGGCCCGCCAAAAACCCCTGGCGCTTCTCTTCTAAGAGAACCGATGAAGGAACAGGACTCGTTTACTACGGCCGTCGTTTTTACATGCCAGAATTGGGCCGTTGGCTCACCCCCGACCCTCGAGGCTTCACCGACGGCATGAATCTCTATGCCTTCGTCCACAATGATCCATTAACCCATTTCGACGAATACGGCCTTATCATGACGAGCTATAAGCCTGTCGAGCAAGTATACGGACGATCTTCTCCTGCTAACCCGTTTCTCTCTGCATTGGGAAGAAACGGTCTCTCCAAACTTACCCATGAAGTCTACGACTACTGCTACGCACCTTTAGCAGGAGGTTTTTCCCTCGCGAA
>JAGWKU010000074.1 GCA_028873375.1 Verrucomicrobiota bacterium | reverse complement strand
CAGGCCCTGAATATAGTCAGAACATTAGCAGAGAAACTGAAGTGGAAAGAAGAAAGTATGCCGAGATGGAGCGCTCAATTGCTGAGTAGACCTAAGCGGACTCTAGCGCTGATGAGGGGTTTATGAGGCGACTTTGCAGGTGTCCTGGGTATCATGCAACATACCCCTTCATGCACGAATGTTATGTTTTTTATAACTTTAGTGAAATTCTATGGGGAAACTTGATTCGCTCTCTCCGACAGCTTTTTTAATTCATAAAGTTCTATCTGATGATCAGTCCAGAGATCGTGCAGAGAATCTTTGATCCTCCAGAATCCACGGCCAACCAGAGCTCCCCCTCCTAAAAATAAAAGGCTCTCTGGACAGACGACAGCTAGCAAAATGCCACTAATCATCTCGCCTATTCCCCACATAAAATCTTGTAGCAGCCTTTCCTGCCTAGGATCATTTCCGAATTCTGAATAACGCTCTTTTTCTTTGAACCGAGAGGCATGGTAAGATTTATGAAATGGACATCGATGCCCATCATATTCATCAGAGATGATATCGTTGTCTGTTGGAGTTTTTGAAAAGAGCTTCAAGTGATTTCCATACCTGCGATACCAGTAGAACATGTCAGCAACAATTTGCAATTTTACGGGCGATTCACCAGATTTGATCCCTTTTTGGAATCCTTCTTGAAAAGCGAAAAACGCCTGGGTCGATTTTCCTTCACATTGTAGACGGAAAGCATCATATAATCTTGAAGCATATTCTTTTCTGATCGTTTCAGGAATATCTCCGAAGGCTTTAACATTTATCATTAACAAAACAAGGAGCAAAGTTTTCATAGATCTTCACTTTAAAAATGCTGGCATATATAGGCTAAACATCACGTACATGCAGAAAGCTGATAAAAAGGCAAAGAGTGCACAGAATGAAAAGTAATTGGTTTTTCGCAAGGCTTTCCATTTTTGAAAAAAGACAGTCATTTGCGGGACTGAAACATAAATGAGAATGTATGAGAGGCTCAAGAAAAAAATGAGTTTTATATACTCGGGCGAAAAAGAACTTTCTAACTCTACAATCTTGCGAGCACCCCAGACGCCGACAGAGGTCAGAAATAAGAATGCCATAAAAAAGCAAAAGACCGCGCCAGAAAACGAGCGGGGATTATGACCTCGTTTCCATTTCTCCAGAAAGTGCAATCCTTTAGGAACAAAAAGCCATAGGGAAACAGCGATCATGGTAACAGCTAGAGCAATGTTCATGAAGATAAGCAAGACCGAAATTTGATCCATATCCTTCCTAAATCAATCAAGAGAGTCAGAGTGTAGAGAATCTATTCATTTTTTTGCTAGCGCCGAAAAAAAAGACTATTTCTTTTCTCGATGGCTTATAAGACAGGGCATCGGGGAAGGGTGATTCCGTTGGTATTTGTCTTTTCTGCGGTAGCTCTAGCGAGCTGCTTGATCAGTTTCTTTATTTAGATTTATGGCGAAGAAACTTCTAGAAGTCTTTCCAGAAACCAATCTCGAAAGTTATAGAGTTTGAGCACTTCTTCTTTCGATAGCTTCATCGCCTGCCCTAAGGCATCGACAGGTAATTCTCGCAATACCCAAGCGAGAGTCAATGGAGAAAAACCGGTGTCTTTTTTGGCTGCGTCGTGCAGAGCCTTTGGTAAGTCTCCTCCAGAACTCAAAAGCACTTCTAGATCGATCAGATCTCGAATTTCAGATCTTCCCAGTAGAGCGCATAACTTTGTAACAAGAAGCTCGTGAATTGAATCAACCTGAATGGTGGTTCCTTCACAAACCCACGCGCGGGGAGGTTCCACAGGCGAAATATTCTCTGCCACCAGGTCAACAACTAAACTCTCATTTTTTTGTTCGACTTTTAGCCTGCAAAAAGTGGGTTCATTTTGAATGATCGAGACCGAATACCCAGTCTCTTTCAACAAAGAGACGGTCATCTTAGGGATGTCTCCCAAATGCGATTCGAGAAAAAAAAGATCTAAATCGCGTGTCACTCGATGATGAGTATAGGCGCCAATTAAAGCTCCTCCCCCACTCAATCGCCAAGCGACCTTTAAGTGTGCAAGTACTTTTAATACCTGACATTGTAAATCGGTTAAGTTACCGTTGGACACGGCCTTGCTTCTCCCACATACTTAGCAACCAATCCCAAAAACCTAGTTTATTCCCTAAATATCGTTTGATATTTGGCCATAATTCAGCAATTTCCTTTAAAGATAAAAACGTAAATACGTCATCTGGTTTGGCTTGTCTCATGAGTTTAGCAGCGAAATAGGCACGAACTCGCACATCTGTATTTTTCAGTCGTTCAATAAATTCAGACAATGTGAGGTTGCAGTCCCATAAGAAATAGGGCCTTCCTGAAGAATCGCAAAGTTCTCGAGTCGGATTTAGTACTGACATATCCCTTAATTATAATCATTTTTGAGTTTTAAACGAGAAGTTCTTGGATATTGAGAAGCAATGGTTTCTCATTCTTTCAACTTTTTCAAAAAGAGAGCAGTGAGGAGGAGGCCGTCGACGATGGCTCCTTCGGCGATTTCTTTCCTTAATTGCTTTTCGGTTTTGAGCTCGATGTCGATGAGCTCGAAGGGATCGCGGTGGGGCGCGGCTTTGAGGTAGGCGTTTTTAGCTGAGAGGTAGTAGATCTTCTGATTGCAGAGGGCGGGGAAGGGATAGGCGCAGCCGAGGAGGGTGATGTCATCGGAAGTGTAGCCGGTCTCTTCGAGGAGTTCGCGGGTGCCGCCGGTTAGGGGATCTTCGTTGGGATTGAGGGTGCCGCCGGGACAGCCGAGGAGGTATTTGCCAGTGGCGTGGCGGTACTCGCGGTTGAGGACGAGTTGACCGTCGGGTGTTTCGGCGAGGACGACGGCAGCATCGAGGGGAAGAACGAAGTGGAGGTAGGAGTGCTTGTGGCCGTTTTCGCGTTGGAGAAGATCTTGTTGTACGTCGAAGAAACCGCGGAAGACGAGTTCACTGGTTAAGAGGGTTGGTTTTTCCATGTTTACCTATGATCTTGTAAAAGAGATCAATTTGCCGGTAAAGCTCCTTTTTTTCCCACCAGAAAGCGCGTTCGATCCAACCTTTTTTGTCGTCGATGCGCCCAGTGAGAAAGTAACTGGGGAGAGCGGTGGTGGAGGGGTAAGGAGTGTCGAGGACGCCGCCGAAGTGGGCGAGAGCGGGAGTGGGTCCTTGGACGGCATAGAGCCAACAGCCGTAGGGGAAATGGAGGGGAGAGTTCTCCTGCGTGAGGGCGTCGGGTGAGAATTTGGCGATGAGGGTCTTCGCTGCATCCCACTTCTTGTCGAGGAGGAGGCTCCAGAGTTCAAGGGCATCGAGATGGGCTTTTTCTGGGATAGAGAAGTTTTCCCGTCGGAGATGTTGGAGAGCGGTTTGAGTGAAGGTGGGGCTCGCTTTTTTGAGGGCTTGGCGGAGAAGGTAGTAGAGAGCGCGGGCTTCCGAGTGGGGAGCTTTGGTCGCAGCTTTTTGGAAATGGCCGCCGGCAGCGAGGAGAGCGACTTCGAGGGAGCGAAATCGCTCGGGAGAAAGGGCGTTTGAGGGAATAGTTTTGAGGATCGCTTCCACTTCAGGAGCGGCTTCAAGTTCGAGGAGCGAGTGCAGGGCGTTGCAGAGAGGCACTTGCCGGATGGTGGGCTCAGCAGCGAGGCCGCGGGCAATTTCACAGAGGATAGGGACTTTGGCGAGCCAAAAGGCGAGTTGGATCGAGATTTCTTCGAGGGAGGGCTCGGAGGTGGGGTCGATGAAGGGGAGTGGCTCCCAGTGTTCGCGGAGGCTTTCGATCAGGTCGCGGGTGTCGGGGTTATCGAGGAGATCGGGGATGTGGCGAATGGCGAGAAGAATGATTCGATAAGCGGCTTCCCGATTGTCGAGCGAGCTTTCGTGCATGCGGTAGACGATGTGCTCTTTGAGAATGGGGAGGAGCGGGTGGCGAGGGAATTTGCGGAGCGCCAGCTCAAGGCACTTGGCCTCTTCTTCAGCGTCGCCCATCGCTTGGTAGACGAGCGATTTGCCGAGGTACTCGAGCGGTGCGCCAGGTGTGCGGTAAAGCTGCTCAAATTCTTTCAGGGCGAGGTGAAAGAGTTTTTCTTGGACCGATTTGATCGTTTCAGTTTTTGCTTTTTCGAGAAGAGTGAGCCCTGCGCGGAAAAGAGCTTCGCGCCCTTCGAAGCGGCCCGGGAAGCAGTGGCCGATGCGGCGGTATTCTTGGAGGGCAACATCGTAGAGTTTGCGGCTTAAAAAGGCATTGGGAACTGCGAGGCAACCGACCATCGCGTTGTGACTGCCGTCGTAAACGCGGAAGTTTTTGATCTCGAACCGTTCGTCTTTCGCGAGGAGGCCGACATGTTCGCCGGGCAGTGGTAAGTGGCTCGCAAAGCTGAACTTGAGTTCGCCGTCGAGGTAGAACTTGACGTTGTCGTCGATTTTCTCAAAGCGGATTTGGTGCCACACTTTAGGTGAGATGAAGAGTTTGGGAAGTTCGAGGACGTGGACGTTGTTGCGGAAGAACTGACAGCGGGGATGGCTTTCGGAGCCGATCCAGAGGAGATAGCCCTCTTCGAGGCTGACTCGCTGATCGGGGGCACTGGCGCTGAGGAGAAATCCGAGTCCTTCTCCTTTTTGCGCGACTTGGATCTCAGCGGTGATTTGGACGTTGGCGGCAAACGAGGCTTTTGAAATGGAGAGGGCTGCCCACTGTGTCACGTCGAAGTTTTGGGTGATGGCGAGGTTCTTGGCGAGAAGGACGTTTTCTTGGAAGATCCAATCTTCTTTCCGATCGAGGCTGAGTTCTGCGGCAAAAACCCAGTCGGGGCGCCCCTCGATCGATTTGGTGAGTTCGGTGATGATCTCTTCGACGCTTTGGAAGCGATCGGCTGGATTTTTCGACAAGCACTTGAGACAGATGGCGGCGAGCGGGTGAGGGATGTCGCGATAGGGAGCAAGCTCGGTTGGATCGGCGATTTGCTCGGAGTCGACTTGCTTGCGGAAGGCGGAGATCGTCTTGCGTTGAAAGGGGAGCTGCAGAGTGAGGAGCTGGTACAAGATGACGCCCAGCGCATACAAGTCTGTTTGGACCGACGACGATTGTCCTTTGAGCCGCTCAGGAGCCATGTAGGCGAGCGTGCCGGTGATTTTTCCGGGGCGAGTGAGGTCTTCTTCTTTTGGGCGTGTTTCGGGAAGCGACTCGTCGCTCTCCAAACTGTCGATGAAATCGGCGATGCCCCAATCGAGGATCATCACTTCGCCATATTTTCCGACGATGATGTTTTCTGGCTTGAGGTCGCGGTGCAAAACGCCTTTTGAGTGGGTGTAGGCGATCGCTTCGCATACCTGCAGGAAGATGCGCGACAAAGCCGGAATCGAGCGGCCGATCGGGTGGAGGGTCTCTCCCTTTTTTTCCTGCTCGCGGGTCGCTCGAAGAATCTGCCGAAGCGTTTCCCCTTCGACATAGGGCATGGTATAATAAATTTCTGTAGACTCTGCCTGGATGCTTAAGATCGGGATGATTGACGGATGGGTGAGGGAGCTTGCGACTTTTGCTTCTCGCAAAAATCTACTTCGGATAGTTGGATTATCCTGTAATTCAGGGCGGATCCGCTTGAGGGCGACCTTGCGCCCCAGGGCTGGGTCTTCAGCGAGGAATACTTCTCCCATGCCGCCCCGTCCCAAGCTCGCAATGATCTTATAGGGACCGATCGATTCGGGGAAATTCGTTGTAAAAGTGTATTTTTTGCTGTTCACGACAACCGTGATCCCAAATTTCAGGAAAACATGCAAGCAAAATGAGACATTTGCTAATATCTTTTCTATGTCCAGTCAACAAACTATTTTAACCGGCGACCGCCCCACGGGAAAGCTCCACTTGGGCCACTATGCCGGCTCGCTCGCTGCGCGGGTCCAGTTGCAGCACCAACACCGGCAGTTTGTCATGCTCGCCGATGTCCAAGCCCTCACCGACCACGCCCATGAGCCGCAAAAGATCCGAGAGAGCATTTACGAAGTGCTGCTCGACTATTTGGCCATTGGGATTGACCCGAACAAGACGACGATTTTCATCCAGTCGCTCATTCCGGCCCTGCCTGAATTGACGATGTACTATCTCAATTTGATCACCTGGAATCGACTTAAGCACAACCCGACCGTCAAGCTCGAGATTCAACAAAAGGGCTATGGCGAAGAGGTTCCCGCTGGCTTCATGATTTACCCTGTTTCACAAGCGGCCGACATCACCGCCTTTAAGGCGAGTCTTGTCCCTGCCGGCGACGACCAAATTCCCATGATCGAGCAATGCATTGAAATCGTTCGGAAGTTCAATCGCCTCTACAAAACCGATGTTCTCGTCGAGCCTAAAATGGTCCCATCGCCCGTTGCCCGCCTGCCTGGCATCGACGGCAAAGCGAAGATGAGCAAGGGCCTTGGCAATGCGATCTACCTCTCTGACTCGCCCGATGAGGTGATGAGAAAAGTGAAGGGGATGTACACCGATCCCGGACATTTGCGTGTGGAAGATCCCGGCAAGGTGGAAGGGAATCCAGTCTTTACCTACCTCGATGCATTTGCCACTGATAAAACCAAAGTGGGCGAACTCAAAGACCACTATCAACGAGGCGGCCTCGGCGATTCGATCGTGAAGAAATATCTCCTCGATGTGCTACAGGCTTTTCTCGACCCCATCCGGCAGCGGCGCGCCGAATTTGCCCGCGACCGGGATCAAGTGATGTCAATTGCTTATCGAGGCACTGAAGTTGCCCGCGAAGTGGCGAACAACACGCTCCTAGAAGTGCGTGGCGCCATGGGCATGAACTATCTCTAAAAACAAAGGAAGGATATATGGCAAAAGAACAAGTAAAGCACCGAAAAGATGAGAAAAAAAAGCCTGCACTGACGTCTAAAGAACGGAAAGCGAAGAAGCAGGAAAAAAAGCAGAACAAAGCGAATAAGGGCTAGGTTCTAACTTTCGACTTTATTTCCGATTTTCTTCAATCTCGTGTGTTACGTCGTCTTCTTTTTCCTCTTCGGTGAGTGCTTCGCTCTCGAAGAACTCCCGGACGAGGATGTAGATTGCGCCGAGAGTGAAGAGTATGGGTAAGAAAATGCGCCACGACATATCGAAGT
Source organism: Verrucomicrobiota bacterium (assembly GCA_028873375.1). GTDB lineage: Bacteria > Chlamydiota > Chlamydiia > Chlamydiales > SM23-39 > CAITMJ01. The sequence goes on along the minus strand of JAGWKU010000074.1, from coordinate 1,253 downwards.
GGACGGTGAGAAACGTGCCGACAAAGACGAGAAGAGAGACGAACGTGTCGTAGGTCTGTCCGAGAAGCAGCTGACGTGTTGCGATCGAAAGGCCAAACACAAGCATGATGCCGGGCCACCAATCCTGGGTAAAGATGAGGGCGGCTAGGCCGAGGAGAAACACGACGGTCGAGATATTTCTCGCGCGGCGTTGAGATGCGTGGGAGTGAGACATGAGAACCTCTTTTTCCTCACCATAAGGATTTGGTCAATCTGTTTCAAGACCTAGACATGAGCGAGTGTATTCTGTCACCGCGGCGAGGACGACGTCAGGATCATCTTGTAGAGCGGGACTGGCGTATTGAAGGGCCCAGCCGGCTTGTTGAACGGCGGCAAGGACGATCTCCTTGTCATCTTGTAGGTGAGGAGGGGCATATTTTAGAGCCCAGCCGCATTGGCGCACAGCGGTGAGAACGACTTCCCGATCACTTTTTAATTCTGCATTGGCAAGCCTCAGCGCTCTTCCATCTTCCCGAACAGTCGCGAGGATTTTTTCTTTGGCGTTCATATCTTTAGCATCTTGCTAGTTTTGGGGGGTTGTGTTAAAGAAAAAAGTAACCAACTGAGAGATGCCATGAAGCTACGCCTTCTCCCCAAAAAATTTGCCATTTGCCGCTTAGTCTCGACTGCTTCCCTTCCGGCCTGGGCCATTGCGGGAGAGCATTTTAGCATCGTGCGAACTCCAGAGGAGTTCTCTATCGTATGCGAAGAAAAGTTCGCTCCCGAAGAGATCCAAAAAGAGGTGGGTTGGCAGGCCTTTCAAGTGCTCGAATCCCTTGATTTTTCCGAAGTAGGCCTCTTGGCCTCTTTGTCCAAGACCTTGGCTGATGCCAAGATCTGCCTCTTTGCCTTTTCGACCTACGACACCGACTACATCCTCGTTAAGGTGAAGAGCGTCTCTGCGGCCACCAAAGCCCTTCAAAAAGCAGGCCACACGGTCGAGCAACTGGCGAAGAAGAGCTCGGTCGTATAAGTATTGAAAAGTGCAAACCGCTTAGAATCAACCTATTGTAATTCTACCCGATTTTCTTAGAACATATTTTAACTGATTAATGATAAGACACTTATACCGAAACAACTTGAAGAATCGGTTTTTGGCTGCGCCAGCATCCCAGCCTTTCCATCCGCGCTCAGAGGTCCCTATTACACAATAGGGACCCCGTCGCGCGCCGGCCTTCGGCCTGATGAAAATTCTGGGCGCCGGCTGTGCCAAA
>JAGWKU010000073.1 GCA_028873375.1 Verrucomicrobiota bacterium | reverse complement strand
GGCTGCCTGACCCTATCCAAGAACAGGCGGCGCCGGCCCTTTTTCAAGACGAGAACGGAACACCTCTGTTAGATACTCGAAGACATTCCTGGTTTGCTGCTTAAGAGTGCAGACTACTGTCATGACTCGTTCGCTAAATTTTGTGCCCCATTCAGACTGACTCCCATTCGAGAGTTTCCTTGCGATAACAAAAGGACGGAGTCCTCTTTCGGCTAGATTGTTTGTCGGCTCGACTCCCTCCTGCTCCAAAAAAGTCCAGAGAGTTAAAAATCTGTTCAGTAGATCGCAACAGAGAGCTTGGCTCTTATTTCCTATCTGTTCTGCACTCGCGCCAACACTGAGCGCATCATTGATATTCTGGACGTGATTTTTTGCTGCCTCTCGTAGTTCGACTCGCGTCAGTTCCGCGTTTTTAAACCGTTTCCAATGCGCAAAAATCTCCTTCGTCTCCTCAAGCAAAATTCTGCCAATGGCTCCGTCAGCACCGCTGCGTTCGCTCATCTTGGTAAAATCTCTTAGAATGTGGGCCAGACATGCCTGCTTCCTGCCTTCGTACAGGTTATAGGCTCCGTATCTGTCTGAGGTCAGGATGTTCTTGAACCCACCAAAAACCCTCTTAAATGCCTCTTGACTTCGAGACGGATCTATTTGAAAAAAAGTGCCGCTGGGGCTTGCCCCAGCCCATATCCAACATCGCTTCCCGCGAAGGGACCAACTGGTCTCGTCACCATTCACGTTTCCTGCTGACAAAACGGTCTCTTTAACTTCTTCAAACGGCTTTTCTAGGAGGGTTGCTGCAAGCTTGTGTATGTTGCATAATCCGCCCAGAGAGATTTTCATCCCAAGATAGCCGGTTATTGAGCAGATCTTTCGTTTGCTGAGCGGGCCCTCGCCCGCAAGCATTGTCATAAAGCCCATGAGCCGTGGACCAAAGCCTCTTTCAGCCTCAATCGGAATATCAGCCCGGACATGTTTTCCACATTTTTCGCAGCGACAGGTGTGGATGTTGTACTGGGTCACATCCGGCTTAATTTCTAGGAGCTCGATCACTTGTCGGCATTCGATTGAAACAGGGATGGGGTTCAGTTTTGTGCTAGCGCAGTTTGGGCAACTCAAGGGAAGTAAATCAATCACCGTAGTCACTTGTTCAAGCGGCACAAGAACTCTATTGTGGCCAGGATGGCCTGGTTGGCCCCCCTTGTTTGCGACCGGAAGGCTTGGTTTCAAAAAACAATATCGCTTACTTTTTCTCTTCTTCGGCTAAAAGTAAATAGGCTTTGAGACTTTTTCCTGATAGGCGATTGAGATATCGACCGGCTTGCCATAAAGAGCTTCGCGGATAATTTGGAGCGCTACTTCAGGCGTATTGCACTCACTCGAAAGGTGGGCGAGATGGATGTGTTTGAGCCCCGGATGATAGATCGCTTTGAGCAGTTCTGCGCACTCTTGATTGGAGAGGTGCCCTTGCCTGCCGAGGACGCGCGTTTTGTAGACTTGCGGGCGGGCGGATGCGTGAACCATCGACGGTTGGTGGTTTGCTTCGATGTAGAGATAATCACAATTTTCTAAATGTTTTCGAATCATCGAAGTGACGTGGCCAAGATCGGCGCAGACGCCGATTTTAAGTCCGTTAGCACGAATGACAAAGGCGACAGGATCCATCGTGTCGTGCGGAACGGAAAAGGGATGGATCTCAAAATCGCCAAAACAAAAAGGTTCATCCGTCGCAAAGATTTTAAAGCGAGGTCGAACTCCTAATGCAGCGATAATTCCCTTGGCTGTTTCAACATTTGCCAAAATCGGCACATTTAATTTCTGTGCCAAAAGAGCAAGTCCTGCGATGTGATCGGTGTGTTCATGCGTGACGAGAATCGCTTGAATGCTCGTCAACGGAACATCGATTTGCGCAAGCCTCGCCGTCAACGCTTTCACACTAATTCCCGCATCAATCAACAGACGAGTTTCCTTCGTGCCAACATAAATGGCATTGCCTTTTGAACCAGATGCAAGCGGACAAAATCCAATCATAATTCGAGCATTTTAGCTGAAGAACAAAATTATTTCCAAAAAATTATCTTTGCAAAATTAATTCGTTCGTTTAAAGAATGGAAATTAAGAGGTACTGATGATTTGCGCCAATATTGTACACGAAATTGACAAAACGTTGGATCAGTTAATTCAAAATGCAGAAGTTATTTCCGATGTAGAATTATCTGAATTGTCAGACACAGAACTCGAAGCGTTTCAGAAAACGCAAGAGAGCTTGCTGCAGCATCTCTTGCACATGGATCAGTTTCTCTCCACATCGACACAAGAGCTGTATTTAAACACGAAAGTGCCGCTGCAGGAAAAGCTCTTCAAGTTTGAAGAACTCAAAACACATTATACTTCTCATCTCGAGAAGACGCTTCGTCAGCGCCAATTATTATGGAAGCGCCGGAGCAAGCGTTTCTTCAACCCCCGCTTTTCCAAACGTTCTCAATGCCCTGCTGAGAAAAAATAAGCCGCGAAGCGCGGTAAAGAAATTCACCACCGAGCTCACTGAGGCCGCGTTTCGCGGCCTTCTGGGTGGTTTAATAACTAGCGAGGTTGCGTAAAGCGAGCTCGAGGTCTTTTTTCTGCGGTAAGACTTCGTCTTCGAGGTCTTTGCAGTAAGGAACCGGGCAATCTTTGCCCGTGACGCGAACGATGGGCGCGTCGAGATACTGGAATGCTTGTTCGGTGGCCCGAGCGGCAATTTCAGCACCAAAGCCAGAGTTGCGAGCCGCTTCGTGAGCAATGAGGAGCTTACCTGTCTTTTTGATCGATGTGAGGACAGTGTCAAAGTCGAGCGGGACGAGCGTACGCAAATCGATCACTTCAATGGAAATCCCTTCTTTTGCGAGCTGTTCAGCGACGTCGTGGGCCATGACAACCATCATTCCCCAGGCGACGATCGTAGCATCAGTTCCTTCACGGACAACATTGGCTTGGCCAAACGGGAGAAATTCATCTGGGCCGGTTTCGGGGCGCGCACAAAAGACCCGTTGGCGATAGAGCGCTTTGTGTTCGAGGAAAATCACCGGATTGGGGTCGTGAATAGCTGTCTTGAGAAGGCGCTTCGCATCGGCGGCGTTACTGGGGATAACGACTTTAAGACCCGGGCAATGGCTCAAGAATGCTTCAATGCTTTGGGAGTGATAGGGACCGCCTTGGATGTAACCGCCGTAAGGCATTCGGATAACAACAGGGCAATTCCACTGGCCATTAGAGCGATAGTGAATGCTCGACAGCTCATTGAAAAGCTGATTCATCCCTGTCCAAGCGTAGTCGGCAAATTGGATTTCGGCCACTGGCTTATGAAAGCCATCGGCTGAAAGACCGATCGCTAAACCGACGATCGTCGATTCGGCGAGCGGAGTATTGAAACATCGATCCTTTCCAAACCGCTCGGTGAGGTTGCGGGTAATGCCAAAAACTCCCCCTTTTCCATGAGCGACGTCTTGGCCAAAAACCACCACGCCAGGGTCTCGCTCCATCTCTTCAGCGATTGCGTGGTTGATCGCGTCCATGAGGACAATCGATTCACCGGCCGGTTGAGGAGTGGATGGAGGAGTTTCAAAAGATTTAAAGACGTTATCCGCCGCTTTTGAACGCTCGGGAAAAGGAAGCTGATCAGCAATATCTGCTGCTGCTTCAATCTCGCGCTGCCGTTGAACGCGGATATTTTCGAGCTCTGTTTCGGTGAGGAATTCGTTTTCAATCAGCCACCGCTCAAAACGATGGACCGGATCGCGAGCTCGATCTTCTGCAAAATCGGCTTCAGATTTGTATTTTTTGGGATCATCGCTGCTGCTATGGGGCCCCATGCGAGGAACCTTAGCAACGACGAGAGAGGGGCCGCAACCGCTTCTCGCTTTTTCAACTGCTTTTTTCAATGCCTCGGAGGTCTCTACATAATCGCAGCCGTCGATGTCAAACACAGCGAGACCTTCATAGCCGCTGGCCATCTTGGCGATGCTGCCGCCTGCAGTCTGGTCGGTCACGGGGACCGAAATGGCCCAGCCGTTATCTTGAATGACAAACACAAGGGGCAATTGGTGAACGCAGGAGAAATTCAACGCTTCGTGGAAATCGCCTTGCGACGTCGAACCGTCGCCACCAGATACGTATACCACCTCAGAGACGCCGCGCAATGCAGCCGACTTTGCCGTTCCCACAGCCTGTAAAAACTGCGAACCGACAACGCTCGACTGACAAGGAATGCGCAATCCTACATGAGAAAAATGCTCGGGCATCATCCTGCCACCAGAATGGTGAGGAATTTCCCGAGATAAAAAAACAGCTAATAAGTCTTCCAATGAGCAGCCGAGACCGATCGCAAAGCTCCGATCACGATAATAAGGATAAGACCAATCGATGCCTGGGATCAACGACAACGCCGAAACGGCGCCAATCATCTCATGCCCCATCATCGAAAGATGGAATGTGCCGCCCTTGTTTTGCCGGACGAGCTTGCCCATCTTCTCGTCCATAAAACGGGTCCAATGCATGACCGCGAGAGTGCGCAATGCCAATTCGCGCTCGTGCCTGGGACCCAGTGAAGGGTTAAGATTGGTCAGCGCAGTTAGTCGGCTCATCCTGATTGGGGGTTGAAAGTTCTTTTTCGACGGATGGCGGCATCATGCGATCTCCATCTTTTGAAGGAGTGACAGCTACCGTAGTTACCCTCCAAACCGCCATGCTCGGTTGGAGCTTTGCAGCATCTGCCCTTTGCTTCGCTTCAATCAGAACCTTGATAGGAGTTGTAGAATCCTCAAAGAGTTTTGTCAGTAGGGTTCCTGGGCTTGGGGAACGGGTGTCTTCGGGGCGAGTGGAAAGTTGTACGAGTCGAGAAATGGCGTCCGAATTTACTGCAGGTGTTGTCATTGTTTCCTCATTATTTACGGTTGATTTTTCCGTATCTTATCATAATCTATTTACAACATAGACGTGAACTAAAATAATTTTTTAACATTTATTGCGAATTATGGACTGCAAGTAATTGACAGTGAGAGGTTACTTATTATCCTTCTTGCTCTTGATGGGAGTTACTTTTTTAATTGCAAAGCGGCGACGCTTTTGGCCGGTAAAATCGTCCGTGGGTTGCTCTTCTTTGCGAGGACGACCCCGTTTTTTGGGGAGGAAGGAACCGATGGCCGACTCCATCTTGGAAGACTGAGTCTCAGGCAAGACTTCGACCGATTTGGTCTCTTTGAATTTAGGTTTGAGGAAGGGGGTAAAGGGCTTCTTCTCGATGCCAAAGGTCTTCTCGGCCCCTGCTAAGCGAGTCGAGAGGTGGCGAAGCGATTCGAGGCGCTGAGAAAGGGCTTCCAGCTTCTCGTCGACGCGGAGGCGAGGGCTGCCGCGGAGAGAGGCGAGCAGATGCTCTTCGGTTTCGAATCTGGCCGAGAAAGTGACCGAGGAAACAGAGGTAATGTCGGGGATATAGAGGAAGGGACGGCAAGAGAGGGGCACTTGGGTGTAAATATCGCCGGAGAGCTGGGGCTCGAGTTCGACTTTCGCCACTTGCTTGGGAGGACGGCCTCGCTTGGGGCGTGGATTAAGAGCTTCATTGGAGTAATAGGTCTTTGCCTTGGCGGTGATCCCATCGCGCCCTTGCTGCACATCTTTAGGCACTTTGGTATCGAACTGGTGTCGCTTGATTTTCTCAACAAGCGCTTTATTGAGGTCGAGATCTTCTTCGAAGACGAAGTGAATTTCTTGGCTGCGAAGCCACTCGATAATGCGGATGCGGGAGCGCTCTTGGTAGTACTGTTGCCACTTTTCGAGTTCGCTGAGGTGATCGTAGATGAATTCAAGAAAATTTTCGCGAGCCTCTTTAGCTGAAATCAGGTCTAATAATTTTTCTTTGGTATCGATGTCGTAGACCTTTTCGTGGACAAACCCCTCCATAAATTTTTTGACTTCGTAGAAGGTCATTTTCGGGATGAGGCAGTAGCGCTCTCTCGTATCGAGGAGGTCTTTTTCAAGTATCTCGAGCTCTTCGCTCCCCTTGTCCAAATCCACATAGAGCAAAAAGCCCTCCGAGCGGTCCATGTAAAAGTCGCGCTCATCGTCCGATTTGGCGAAGGCGTCCATGAGCCGATGGTAGCGGAGGATCAAGGGATTTTTAGCTTGTGGATAGGTGGCTTTCATCAAAAAATCCTAGAATAGGTTTGCTCAACAAGCATAGCAGAAGGAAATCTTCTCTTTCAAGTCCCTAAATTAAGTAAGAAGAATTTAAGCAAGAAGAAGACATTTATGCTTGACATCCTCCCCTCCCTAAAGGGAGGAGATTCCTACTGCGGTCAGCTAAAAAGTTAGCTGGCTCACTTCGGTGGGTTCCTGCTTCTTCGAGCGGTCTAAATGCGCCATCTCTCCACAGGCTAACAAGCGATATCCTCGCTCTAAAACATTCATTGCGCCGACTACATCGGCGTTGTTCTTGTACCCACAGCGGATACACTCAAACTGAGACTGGGTCTTCCGATTGTATTCGGAAATGTGTTCGCAATCTGGGCAGCTTCGACTGGTATTTTCAGAGGGCACCGCAAGGAGTATTCCTCCGCTCCATCCGAGCTTATATTCTAACTGGCTGCGGAACATTCCCCATCCTTGATCCAGAATATTCCGGTTCAAATTAGACTTTTGTCGAACCTGCTTACCGGGTTGTTCTTTTGTTCCTGCTGCTGTTTTCGACATAGCTTTTACCTGCAAATCTTCTACACATACAAGCGCGTGGTTTTTGCTGATTGTTGTGGTGGCCTTATGCAGGAAATCCTTTCGGGCATTCCCTATATCGATATGAACTTCTTGGACTTTGGCTTTCGCCTTCTTCCAGTTGTTGCTAAATTTGACTTTTCGACTCAACTCTCGCTGGCGATGAGCCAGTCGCTTTTGATGCTTCTTAAAACTATTTAGAGGGGCAATATAGGTCCCGTCGTTTAGGGTCGCGAATCGGGCAATCCCCACATCGATCCCAACTGCTGTTGTAGCCGTTCGCTTCGGCAGACCTACTTCCCTCTCTGTTTGAATCGATACAAACCACTTCTTCCCGTTACAAGTGACTGTAACATTGCACAGCTCGCCTGTGATCTCGCGGCTCTTGCGGTAACGGATCCAGCCAAGCTTAGGAAGGAAGATCCGACTGTTCACCTGATCGAGTTTGATTTGCATTGGATCTGGATAACGGAACCCCGAGCTATTTCCTTTCCGTTTGAAGCGAGGAAAGTCGGCTCGCTTGGCAAAGAAGTTCTTATAGGCTCTATCCAAATCTTTTAAAGCGTGTTGTAGAGGATGGCAGGGGGCTTCTTTAAGCCAGGGAGTTTCTGCAGAATTGCGCCAGACGGTAAGTTGTTTCGCCATCGCTACATAGCTGATGAACGGCTTCTCTGCCTCGTGATTCTCCCTTTGGATTGCTAATGCTTTGTTGAAGACAAAGCGGCAAGCGCCGGAGATCCTGCGCATATCACGCTCTTGCTCTCCATTAGGCTGCAGTTCATACTTAAATGCTTGCATTCTTAGCATGGCTGAAATTATAATTTGGCCTGTGAAAAAAAACAACGAGATTCGACATGGAAGGCACTGCAAATTTCTAGTGCATGTTCATCTGGTCTTCGTTACGAAGTACCGACGCAATGTCTTCACCAAAGAAATACTCAACGAACTGAAGCCGATTTTTTCAAGTGTCTGCAAGGATTTCGCTGGTAGTTGCGGAGGAGCTCCAATTAGTGTTATTCGCCAATATATCGAGCAGCAGCAAACACCTGATTGAAGGAAACTCTCGCCAGCGCGGTAGACCCCGCCCTAAAGGGCGAGGTTTGCCCGCGCTAAAGGATCAAATTCCCGATTTGTTTCGTTCGAAAAATGAAAATCTTTCACGACAAAAATATCGAGTACATTTGACAATATTCCACTATCAGAAGCAATAGATGCAATTTTGAGCGCTGTCTCTCCTCGAATGCCCGTTTCTTCTGCTAACTCTCGGAAAGCGGCCTCTTCCGCTGTTTCATTTTTTCCTCTTCCTCCTCGAGGAAGTTCGATTTCCCATTCTCTTGTGGCATGTCTAAAAATAAGATTGACCAGCACTTTCCCTTCTTTTGAGATCCCCATGACAGAAACTCCAGCCACACCGTTCAATCCGCTTTTTGGAAAAAATCGATTATAAGCGGTTGTTTTCCCGTTGGGGAGAATCAGAGGGTCTCGAAACCAGATCCAATATCTATCTTCTGCAACAACACCCACCCGGCTATATTCATTCGCCACAGAAGGAGAACATCCTTTCCGCAGGAATTCATGGTAGTATTTATCTTGAATGTTCAAGATCGCATCATATACACAACGTGATTCAAAATTTGGTTTTTGGCTGCGCCGGCATTCCAACCTTTCCATCCGCGTTCAGGGCCCCCTATTACAAATAGGGAGCCCCTCTCGCGCCGGCCTTCGGCCTGATGGAAATCTTGGCCGCCGGCTTGGCCAAA
>JAGWKU010000001.1 GCA_028873375.1 Verrucomicrobiota bacterium | reverse complement strand
AGCTGCTGCCTGTTCGCAGAGACAACGAATGACGAAATCGTAAAACTCTCAGAAGCCCTAGGACATTTGATTGGAAAAAACATCGAGCAACTCGAATTGCCGCTTGACCTCAAAGCCCTCGCCAAGGGATTGCAAGATGAGATGGCCGGCAAAGAATCTCCTCTGAATGAAGAAGAGTGCATGCAAGAAATTGCTGTTTTAAAAAAAAAACAGACCGAGCAATCCGCAAAAAAAAATCTCTTTGAAGCAGAAACGTTTCTTCGAAAAAATGAAAAAAATTCCGACATTAGTTCTCTCGAAGAGGGGAAAGTACAATACCAGATCACACGAGAAGGGACAGGCGAGCCCGTTGAACCTTACAATTCTCCCATTATTCGCTACTCAGTTCGCACCTTACGCGGAGAGTCCCAGGAAACCTCTCCCCGCGAAGAGCTTCTTTGTCTCGATGAAGCTCTCCCCGGTCTTCGTTTAGGGATCCCCGGAATGAAAGAAGGCGAAGCACGCACTATTTATATCCATCCCGATTTAGGCTACGGGAAAGAAGGCCACCCTCCCAACGCTTTACTGATCTTTGAAGTCGAGGTCATTCGAGCCGATGGGCAAGGGGGCGCTAAAACCACCGCAACTCAGAAGAGCCCCTTCCTCGATCTCCCCGATACTCCGATTCGATGAAAATCGTCCTCTTCCAACCCCAAATCCCCCAAAATACAGGTAATATCGCCAGGACGTGCGCAGCTACCCATACGGGGCTGGTGCTCGTTCGCCCCCTTGGGTTTAGCCTCTCCAGTCGCCATATGAAGCGAGCCGGCCTCGATTATTGGGATCAAGTCGCCCTTGAGGTGATCGACGATTTGCCTACATTTATTGAAGAGAGCCGAGCTTCCATTTTCTTCTTTTCCAGCAAGGCAAAGCAGCTTTATACAGAGGCTTCCTACCCCTCAAATGCCCTTCTGATATTTGGTTCGGAAACGTCAGGCTTGCCAGAAACTCTTTGGGAAACATACCCCGGCCACTTTTATCGAATTCCAATGGTGCCCGAGCAACGATGTCTCAACCTCGCCTCAAGCGCAGCCATCGCTCTCTATGAAGCTCTTCGACAGACGAACTTTGCTACTTTTTGAATAGAGAACCTAGCGCCGTCAAAAGACCGCTGAGAATAAAAGAAGTGGTAAAGGGAAGGAAAATGATCGCCTTCCCTTTTTTCAAGATAAGATCACCCGGCAAATGTCCAATCCAGGAAGAAAACCAAGGGATCTCTACCTCAAAATGCAAGGCTATGCCTGTTGCAACCATGAGAAAAATAGCCAATGTAAGAAATCGACTGATCATGTGGCCGATAAAATAAAATCTTTCACTGTGCTGGCGTTGCGAAGTCCTACCAAGCGGTTCACTTCCTTGCCATTTTTAAATAAGATCAGCGTGGGAACTGAGGTAATTTGGAATTGACCTGCAATTTTTTGCTCGCTATCGATATCGATCTTTCCAATGTTAGCTCTTCCCTTCACTTCTTTGGCTACCTCTTCCAACACAGGCGCTAGCATTCGGCAAGGCCCGCACCAATTGGCGTGGAAATCGACCAGGGTAACCCCCTTCTCAATTTCTTTTTCAAAATTATCATCCGTTAAGTGTTTGATAGTTCCTTTTTCTGACATATAGCTCTCCTTCAAATCTTCTTAAGTTTATCGAGAATCCCTATTTTTACTCAAAGCAAGGAAAAGATTTTTTTCTGTTTTTCTAAATCACAAGGCCCTTGTACAATCATCCCTCTGCGGCCATGGCGAAATTGGCAGACGCGCTAGATTCAGGTTCTAGTCGAGGAAACTCGGTGGATGTTCGAGTCATCTTGGCCGCATCACTTCAACCAGCCCATCACTATGAACCCCGCCCTAAAGGACGGGGAATGATTTGGGAGGAGTTTCGAACTCCTCCCAAATTTGGATGTGAATTACCCGGCCCTAAAGGACCGGGTTTCAGGAGACCTGATGAAATCGACTGCCCTAATTGCCAACGGCCATATCGGCGACCCTCTCCAGCTCCTCCCTCTATTAAAAAATTATTCGAGAATTGTGGCTGTCGACGGAGGACTCCGGTACTGCAAAGAACTCGGCCTCACGCCTCACCTCATTCTCGGCGATTTTGATTCCGCCTCAGCTGCCCTGCTTGAGGAATACCCCACCGTCTTGAAACTCTCTTTCCCGAAAGATAAGGATCAAACAGATCTCGAGCTCGCCATCGAACATGAGTTCGTCGAAGGCGCTTCCTCTCTTTCTCTCTTCGGCGCATGGGGAGAACGAATCGACCACAGCGTCACAAACCTGCTCCTCCTCTCTCGTTATCCAGGCTCCATCCGCTTAGAGACCGAAAAAGAAATCCTCTTTGCGATCCAAGGTTCTGTCGAAATCTCTGTTTTCCCGGGGCAAACGCTCTCCCTATTGCCAGTGAACGGGCCTGCCCGAGGAATTACTACCAAAGGCCTGAAATGGGAACTCAATTCCGGAATGCTCGATTATCGATTTATCGGTATTTCGAACATCTGTTTGAAAGACAAAGTTCGTATTTCAATTCGCGAAGGCATTCTGATCTGCTGCCTCCAAAAGCAAATGTAAAGCCGCTTTACATTAAGGTGGAAAGCCTTTAGCGCCAGCATCGTACCAGTTTTTTAGATTGTAGAGAGCCCTTTTCATCCGCTCGGTAATTTGCTTTTCAGCTTCTCTTTTTTCTAATCCTTCAAACTCTTCCCATTCAATAGGAGAGCCAAAAACGCAGGCAATGCGACCAAAAAATTTGGGAAAGGGGCGACCTGGAGGCCAAACCTTAAAGGTGCCTGAGATGTAAACGGGCTGGATGCGGCAGCGAGCTTTCATTGTTAGGAAAGCCAGTCCTCGTTCAATCGGCTGGAGCTGCCCATCGGCCGTTCGATTTCCTTCGGGGAAAAGGATGATCTTTTTCCCTTTTTGAAGAAGGTTAATGATCAGTCGAAACGTCGTCGCATCTCCTACATCTCGGCTGACCGGATGAGAATTGAGATGACGAATGAGAAATCCAAGCACAGGCACCCGGAAAAGAGATTCCTTGGCCAAGAAATGGACTTCTTCGGGACAAGAGATCGATACCACCGGAGGGTCTAAATAGGAAGCATGGTTTGCCGCAATGATCGCAGATCCGGAACGAAAATGGGACAATCCGTAAATTTTCAAGCGATAAAAGAGCTTTAAATAGAGACGGGCTAGCCAGTAGACAACCCCATAAAAAATTCCCATCGAAAAAGAAGTTTTTTTTTGCTTTAGCTTCACTTGGGCAATGATCTGATCGATGACTTGCTGTGCCGTGAGATAAGAGGTGTCGATTAAAATAGCATCGGGCGCCTTCTTGAGAGGGGAAATAGCGCGGGTCATATCGTTTCGGTCTCTCTCTTCAGTTTCTTTTAAAATCTGTTCGAAAGAGAGAGATTCGGTGAGATCGGGGAATTTGATAAGGAGTTCGCGATAACGCCGTTCAGCTCTGACTTCTGCTTTCGCCGTCAAGAAAACCTTCACTTCTGCTTGAGGGAAGACGACAGTTCCCATGTCGCGTCCTTCAAAGACCGTGTTTTCTAGCGCTCCGTATTTGCGTTGAATCTTGACCATTGTTTGTCGAACATCGGGATACTTGGCTACGATCGAAGCCGCAGTAGAGATCTCTTGCGTCCGAATGGCCATAGATACATCAATTCCATTGACAATGTATCTCCGTTCACGAGCAGGATCGGTTTCAATCTGATATTCAAAGCCAGTCAGAGCCACTTTCACCTTTTCTTCATCGTGAGGATCTATTTGCTGCTTCAAGACCCACCAGGCAAAGGAGCGGTACATCGCCCCCGTATCGAAGAAGGTAAACTTTAGCTGCTTAGCGACGCTTTTAGCGACTGTAGATTTGCCCGTTCCAGAAGGGCCGTCAATTGCAATGATCATGGCTTAATGTACTGTAGATAAAAATAAATAATAGGGGCGTTAAAAAGAAGCGAGTCAACTGAATCAAGCACTCCGCCTAGACCAGGCAGGGCGTTGCTATCTTTTTTATTGGCATCCCGTTTGAGGAGCGATTCTGAGAGATCGCCAAATTGTCCTGTGGCACCCAGCGTCAACCCAAGAAACAGCCACTCATACGTTCCTAATTCAAAATGGACAGCGCCTGAATAACTGCTCAAGAAATGAAATCCGTAGCTAGCTAAGATCGCGCAAACCAACCCAAAAAGAGCGCCTTCTACTGTTTTCCCAGGAGAAATATGAGGAGCCAGTTTCCTACGCCCCCATAAACTGCCAGCAAAATAAGCGCCAATATCGGTGATTTTTGTCACAACGAGGAGATAGGCGACCCACCAGCGGCCATCTTCGAGAGCCGAAGAAATGTATAAAATACCGAGGAGCATCCCCAGTGGAATAGCGATGTAGAGAAGGCCAAACGAAGAGACTGAGAGATCGACTACTGCTCCATCTCTTTGCCGGAAATGGAGAGCGAACAGAACTAAAAACCCCAGAAAAAAAACAATCAAAGGAAGACTGTCCATCGAGGGGTAGCGGGCAGAGAGGAAAAAGGCGAAGACTTCACACATCGTAATCCCGATGAGAGCGGGAAGAATCATTCGTCCTCCCTTCGCCTTCGCAAATTGCTCGTACTCCCAAATTGCTACTCCAGCCAATCCGGCGACCAAAAGAGCGACGGCATATTGAAAAATATCTTGGTAAGCAAAAAGAAGCAGTCCAACCACGATGACAATCGAAACCGATGAGACGGCTAAACGGCGACCTAAATCCTTCATAAAGATCCTCCCTTTCTTCGCGATCTACGCTGATAAGCCATGATCGCTTCTAGAAGTTGCTTTGGAGAAAAATCGGGCCATAGCACTTCTGTCGTATAAATTTCAGTGTAAGAGATTTGCCAAAGCAAAAAATTACTCACTCGACATTCTCCACTCGTGCGGATCAATAAATCGGGATCTTTAAAAGGGACAGTATCGAGATAGTTCCCAATGAATTCTTCGGTGAGCTCGCCAGGAGAAATCTTTTTTTGATCATGGCGCTCCAAAATTTTGGAAATGGTCCGTCGAAGTTCATCTCTCCCTCCATAATTCATGGCGAGAACGAGATTGATCTTAGTGCAGTGTTCTGTCGCTTGCTTGGTAAGCAGATAAGCATCATAAACGCGAGGGGGAAGGCGGTCTAAGTCGCCGATCGCCTGTAGTCGAACTCCATCTTGGATCATTTGGCTCCGCTTTTGAATCAGATAACACTCGAAAATATTCATGAGTGCCTCGACTTCATTGTTCGGCCGCGTCCAGTTCTCCGTCGAAAAAGCATAGACGGTCAACGTCTTCACCCCCAGATCGGAGGCCGCATTGACCACATCAGTGAGGATCTCTGCTCCTTCCCAATGCCCCATCATCGGCGGTAAATTTCGCTGCTTCGCCCATCTGCGATTCCCATCCATTATGATTGCAATATGCTCAGGAATATTGTGAGGATTGAGAAGAGTCAGGTCTTCGGGCAGGAAGAAACGATTTTCTTCCACAGGCGCTTCTGAGGCAGCGGTCATAGATTGATTATTCAAAGATCGGATCCATCCAAATTGTCTTCTCTCGATCAGGTCCTACGGAAATGAGCGAAATAGGAACATTGACTAATTGCTCAATTTTCCGCAAATATCCTTTGGCATGAGAAGGAAGTTCATCGTAAACTTGTATATCTCGAGTCGGCGATTTCCATCCAGGCAAGCTTTCATAAACAGGAACAACTCTCTCTAACTCTTCAACCGTAGATGGAAATGTCTTTATCAACTTTCCATCTAATTTGTAGCCGACGCAAATCTGAATTTCTTCTATGCCATCGAGGATGTCTAATTTCATCAGGGCAAGCCTATCTGCCCCATTCAGGCAAATCGTGTGTCGCAATAAAATAGCATCGAGCCACCCCATACGCCTCTTTCGGCCAGTCGTAGTCCCAATCTCTCGAGAAGAAGTATGGTCCGGGAAAAGAGCTAATTCAGAAGTGGAAAATTCAGTGGGAAACGGCCCATTTCCAACTCTCGTTGTATATGCTTTCGTCACTCCAAGAACACACCCAATCTGAGAAGGGCCAAATCCTAAGCCTGCGCTGATTCCTCCAGCTAGAGTGCAAGAGGAGGTGACGTAAGGATATGTCCCAAATGTCACATCGAGCAAAGCGCCTTGCGCTCCTTCAAACAAAATCGGCTCTCCCGCTTCTGACGCAGCAAACAACATCTCTTCGACAGGGGCCACATAAGGAGCCAGCGCTTTCCCATACTCTGTGTATTCACGGACAATTTCTTCTACGGAACATCCTGAATGGCCGTACAAATTTTTCAATTCCTCATTTTTTGCTCCGAGCACTTTTTCCAGTCTCGTCTGCAACAAAGAGGGGTGGACAAGCTCTGCCATCCGGATTCCCATTCGCTGCACTTTATCTACGTAACAAGGACCAATTCCGCGTCCCGTCGTCCCAATCGCCGATTTCCCCTTCTTCTGCTCACTCAATTGATCGAGAAGCCGATGGTAGGGTAATACGACGTGTGCATAGGGAGAAATAAATAATCTTTTGTCAAAATGGATCGAATGATGGCGCAATCCTTCCATTTCCTTGAGAAGCCAAGCGGGATCAATGACCGTACCGCCGCCAATATAACATTTCGTTTTCGGATAGAGAATTCCAGAAGGGATTAAATGAAAACGGAATTCTTGACCTTGGACAATGATCGTATGACCCGCATTATTCCCTCCCTGGGCGCGGGCAATGTGGTGAGCTCGTTCGGAGAGGAGGTCGATGACTTTTCCTTTTCCCTCGTCCCCCCACTGCATGCCCATGACGGCAACATTTTTCTTCATTTCTTTTTGGGTCTGCCAAATTACTGGGGTTAAATATAGCTCATGAGACGATTTCTTACTAGACAAGATTCCGAGTCTTTTTTTAAACTCTTGTAATTTAGATCTGGAGTTTTCATGGAAAAAAAGAAGAAGTGGCAGTTTATCTTAATTCTTTCTGTCATTGCTTTGACAGTTTATAACGTTCTTCCTACTTTGCTTTATTATTCAAAACCATTAAAAAGCCCAATTACAAGCGAACAAGCAAAAGAATGCTCACAAGCAATCGCCCATCGCGTCCAGCACCTTGAAAAAGATTCCGTTGAATGGCTTCAATCCTATTGTCAACTCCTCGGCATCAAACCCTCTTCAATCCAACTCAATTCGGACACTCCCCATCTAATTTCCCTCTCTTTTTCCAAATCTGAGGAAGCAGCTAAACTTCGAAAATACTTACCCAGAGCCGGCGCTCTTATTGAACATGTTCCCTCCCAGCTCAGCGTCATGCCTGTTTCCGAAAATCCCAAGGAAGTGATCGTTCAGCGCCGCCTCTCCTTTTCCTTTGCAGGCAAAGACCCTCAAACATTTTTTGCATTTGTCCCCAAAATGCAAGACGGACATATCGCGCCCTCCTACCGCGATTTAATCCAAGACCGGGTCGACTTCATCAGTAAAACTCTCACTTATTCCGCTGAAAATTTTTTAGTTTCTCTCAAGAAAAGTCCTCATCCTGAATATCTTCTCTCTCTCGCTTCTTCAGTCCTAGACATTGAAAAACTTTATTCGGTGCGCCCGGAACTCTCTCAACGGCTTGCCTCCCGAATTCCCGCTGCCGAAGAATTAAAAGAACTCTTTGCAGGACTGCGAGACGAGATCAAGAAAGCAAAAGGAAAAGAAGGCATTTCAGCCGAAGACGTCCGAACCTTAGAAAAAAAAGAATTGAAATTAGCCAGCGCTGAAGCATTTTTGAAAAAGCATGCTGGCCTTTTCGTCGTGAAGGAAAATGCTCGGCTGAAAAGCAACCCTGATAAGGTCGATCTTTCGAAAGTTAACCCCTTCTTTCAAGATATGCTTGTCGAGCTCAATCGCGATCGACTTTTGCTCCGATTCCACCCCGACATTGCCTCCTTAATCCAACACGGCCCCCAAGAGGCAAAGCAACTGGTCGAGCGGTTATTGATCGATGAAATTGCTCGAATTGCCCAAGAAGAGCAGGTGTCTCCTTCCGCAGAAGGTTATGTAATCTCCCTCCAATCAATGGCCGGCACTACTGGATTTCTCACTTTAAAACTCGATACAATCGCAAAAGCGCTTGCTGAAAAAATTGCTTACACCATCCGAACACAATGGCATCCTCATCATCCCGATCTCATCGACCTCCCCATTGTCACAGCGGATGAATTTGAAAACCTGCCTATTCAAAACCGTGCCCTCTGCCTGGTGATCGCAACTCCTATTTGCGATCAAGCTTCGCTCAGCTCTCATTTCCAAAGCCCTTCTCTCTATGTCCTCGCAAAGGGAATGGATCGCATTCTAAAAACTTATGAAGAAACCAAAGAAACCCAGATGGGCGATGCATTTAGCAAAGATTTCCGCTCGCTCGCCACGCTTTTATATCAATATGGATTTATCGGGTATCCAGGCGCCTACTTGGGCGATTTCCCCCAAGATTTCGTATTTGAGTGGAGAAATTATTACCAGCCCCTTCTAGCAGCGACTCGCGAAGATTTCCACGTGTTTGGATCAAAGCGAAACGCTGTCCTCGAATTGTCTGATCTAGAACAGAGAATTTTGACGGTCAATCGGATCGAAACCCAAATGCAGGAAGAGCTACTCAAATGGAAAGATGAATTCTTATCGGCTCAAGTGAGTCTTGACCCCTCTCTTCGATACGACGTCCCAGCCCCCACGCAGAGTGTGTTTTGGAATAACGTTAACCTCTCCCTTAACAAAATGTGGAGAGGAGATGAGCGAAAAGTGCTCCGTTGGGGACTGGATCTCTCAGGCGGGAAAACAGTCGAAATTGAACTGCGCGATCAAAATAATCAAGTTGTTGCCGAGGAATCGAATCTCAAGCAAGGGATCAATGAGCTCTTCAACAGAGTCAATAAAATGGGCGTGTCCGACGTGTCGATTCGCCAAGTAGGCCATCACATCGTTCTCGACTTCCCCGGAAGCCAGGCCTTCTCAGCAAGCGACCTAGTGAAAGCCTCTTCGATGTATTTTCACATCGTCAATGAAAAATTCAGTTCCTTGAATCCATCGCTATCTGACAGCGTGAATCGGTTCCTGCAAGAAGTTTGGAACGAAGCGATCGTCACTCATCGAAAAGATCCTGAAAACATTCACGCGATTGCCTATCGCCATCTATACGGAGATATTGCAGAAGGAGAAGCTCCTCTTCCGCAAAGCGAAGCGGCCCGCAACCTTCTCGAAAACGGCCTTCGCTTGGCAAATCCAAAAACCGACGCTCCTCATCGCAATGTCGATGATTCGCTTTCAAAAGTGGTTGTTTTCCGGGATCAACAGGCACATGCTCAAACCATCCCTCTCCTCATTGTTTTCTATAACCATGCTCTCGAAGGCGCTTATCTCGAAAACGTCCGCTCTAATTACGATCCAGCCAAAGGAAACTACCTTACATTTGACGTGCAAGGAAGCGCCCTCTCTCCGCAAGGAGAGCGGATCTCCCCTCGTAACGAGCTCTTTGCCTGGACCTCTCAATTTAGCAAAGAAAAAATCGCAGGATCCACCCGTGAACTCTATTCTCATGGTCGCGGTTGGCGCATGGCTGTCCTCTTGAATGACACGGTCATCAGTGCCCCGACGCTCGAATCGGCTCTCCGCGATAGCGCTTCGATCACCGGCAGTTTTTCACAGCGAGAAGTCAGCCAACTCGTCGCAGACCTCCAAGCGGGCTCTCTCTCCTTTACGCCTCATATTCTGTCAGAGAAAAATGTAAGCCCCGAACTTGGAAAAGAAGATCGCTCCAAAGGCATTTCAGCGACCTTTGTCGCTCTCATTCTCGTTATTGCTTCAATGATCATCTACTATCGATTTGCAGGCTTTGTCGCTTCGATCGCCGTTCTCTTTAACCTATTGATCATGTGGGCTGTACTTCAAAATCTCGGCGCCTCTCTTTCATTAGCGGGCATCGCCGGTATCATTTTGACCGTCGGCATGGCCGTCGATGCGAACGTCCTTGTCTTTGAGCGGATCAAAGAAGAATTTTCTCTCCATGGAAAAATTGGACCTGCCATTCATGCAGGCTATGAAAAGGCATTTAGCGCGATTGTCGACTCCAACGTCACCACCATCATCGCTGCACTGATCCTCCTCAATTTTGACGCCGGGCCGATCAAAGCTTTTGCCGTCACAATGATCATCGGCATTGCTTCTTCGATGTTTACCGCCCTCTTCATGACCCGTTTTTACTTCAGCGGATGGATGCAAAATCCGAAGAATAAAACTCTCTCGATGTCCAACTGGATCGATGCGTCTGAAATTGATTTCTTGAAAAAGGCAAAAACTTCTTTTGCAATTGCGATCGCCATCATCGTTACCGGAAGTGCCCTTCTCTATTCGCAACGAGCTTCCATTTTTGGCATGGACTTCACCGGAGGATACGCTCTTCACATCGAGCTAGAAGGAAACGACGACCTCGATCCGATGGCCAGCGCCCAAGAAGCTTTGCTGAAATCAGGCGCCTCTCACCAAGACTTCCAAATTCGGCAACACACTCCTGCAACTCATCTCCGCATCTTGTTTGGAACGAGCATGGAACAACCTGGGAAGCCTTTCTATGGGTTACCGCTTGAAATTACAAAGACGAATGCGGCGCATTCTTATGAGAAGAACCCGAGAATCGATTGGGTCGTTCAATCATTGTCTCACGCCGGCTTGAAGCTCACGCCTGCTTCCCTCAAAAATATTGAATCGAATTGGACTGCGATGAGCGGTCAAATGTCTGAAAATATGCGGACCAACGCATTGCTGGGGCTATTGATCGCCTTTATCTCGATCTTTATCTATATTGCCATCCGCTTCGAATACAAATATGCCATCGCTGCAATCCTATGTCTTTTGCACGATGTCTTGATCACGTTAGGCCTGATGGGGATTCTCTATGCCCTCAAAGTTCCTATCCAAATCGACCTCAATACCATTGCCGCTCTGATGACGATCATTGGGTATTCGTTGAACGATACGATCATTGTTTTCGATCGAATCCGAGAAGATGCAAACCTGTATCGCATGCATCCTCTTCGCGCCATCGTCAATCGTTCGCTCAATGCAACTCTTAGCCGTACAGCCATTACTTCAGGGACTACCTTACTCGTCTTGCTCGCCCTCCTTGCCTTAGGCGGCTCCTCTATTTTCAGTTTTGCCCTCGTAATGGTCATCGGCGTTATTTTTGGAACTCTCTCCTCTTGGTTCATCGCCTGCCCACTGATGCTGTTCTTCCATCGAAAAGAAGAAGCAATACAAACAGCAGAAGCACGCTGAAGTGTTTCTATATATTAAATATTGGAGATGAGTATACTACGAAAAAATTTAACGCGGTTTTAGATGGCTCATGCTCCTTTATGGGTTTATCCTGAGAAGAATCCATCTCTTTTTCAAGCCATTACGAACGAATTTAATATTCATCCCGTTACGGCTCAGATTCTGATTTCACGAGGTTTTAAAACGCTCGAAGAAATCAATGAATTTCTGTACGCAAAACTTCCGAATCTTCTCGATCCTGATCTCTTCCCCGACATGGATAAAGCTGTCCAACGCATTTTGACAGCTCTCAGAGAAAAGGAACCGATTTTGATTTACGGAGATAATGATGTCGATGGGATGACGGCTGCCGCTCTTCTCACTGATTTTCTCCGCAATATCGATGCCAAAGTTTTTGTTGACATCCCGAATCGCGCTACATTGAAAAAAAGTCTGATCGGCGATGCTCTGCAAGTCGCTTTAAAACATCACTGTAAGTTGCTCATCACTGTCGACTGCGGCATCACAGCAGCCCGTGAAATCCAAGAAGTGGTTCAACACGGAATCGATGTCATTGTCACCGACCACCATGAACCCACCTCAAAAATCCCCCACTGCGTCGCTACTCTCAATCCCAAACTCATCAATAGCACTTATCCCAACCGAGACCTAACAGGTGTTGGAGTTGCCTTCAAACTCGCCCACGCTCTTACTAACGCTCTCAGCGAACAAGAAGAAATCGCGACGCCAAAAATCGACCTCAAAAATTATCTTGATCTCGTTGCCCTCGGAACTATTGCCGATATGGGAGCCCTGCGAGGCGAAAACCGCATTCTCGTCCGTTATGGCTTGAAGCAATTGCGAAAATCGCGCCGCATTGGACTCACCAAACTTTTTCAAGTCAGCGACCTTGAGCCCAATGAAATCACTCCGTCCGATATCGCCTCAAAAATTGCTCCTCGCCTCAATAGCTTAGGTCGCGTTGCTGAGCCCATTAAAGGAGTAGAACTTCTCCTCATCCGCGATAGCAAAGAAGCCGAAAGTTTGGCCCACGAACTCGATCTCTCGAATCTCGAACGGCAAAAAATCGAACGTGAAGCATCTGATGACATCGAAAATACGATCTTCCAACATCCCGAAATTCTCCGTGAAAAAGCCATCGTACTTCATTCAAATCGGTGGCATCCAGGCATCATCGCGATCATTTCGGCCCGCATTGCTAAACAATACAACCGTCCCACCCTCATCATTTCGATCGAGCAGGGCATAGGAAAAGGATCGATTCGAACCATCCCTGAATTTCCTCTCTTGCCAATCCTCAAACAAAACGAGGATCTATTGATCAATTTTGGAGGGCACGACTATGCCGCTGGGCTCACGATCAAAGAAGCGAACATTCCGCTTTTTCGGCAACGCTTCATCCAAGCGGCCGATCAAGCACTCAAAGAAAAAGATGTGATCAATAAATTATATCTCGATGCTAAAATCGACTTTCGAGATCTGACCTTTGACTTCATGGAATCGCTCAACTTACTCGAACCATTTGGAAACGAAAATCCTGCACCGCTTCTTTATTGTGACGCAGCGCAAGTATGGCCTCCCAAATTGATCGGAAAATTTCATATGAAGCTCTTCTTAGAGCAAGATGATCGAATGCTAGAGGGAATTGGATTTGGCTTA
This sequence comes from Verrucomicrobiota bacterium, assembly GCA_028873375.1. Classification (GTDB taxonomy): domain Bacteria; phylum Chlamydiota; class Chlamydiia; order Chlamydiales; family SM23-39; genus CAITMJ01. The sequence goes on along the minus strand of JAGWKU010000001.1, from coordinate 101,965 downwards.
GCCGGCCGTCGAGATCAACTCCGAAAAAAAAATCTCTCCCTGCGGATCGCCTTCACGCCCCAGGTAAACATGTTCCTCAACAAGGCGAGCATTCAACTCCTCATCAAAGATTTCCAAGTTGAGCCTAAATAAAAAAAATCGCCCCCGAGGGGCGACTTTTGTTTAGATGAAAAAAAATTAACTCATGAGTAACGAGAGAAATTAACCGACTTTCGGTTTTCTATTGAGGTAATTCTCTTGGTACGTCTTGAGATCATCGATGCCGATAACCCAAGCAGCTCCCTTGCGGGATGCTTTCAATAAGCCAACTCGCGTTGCGTAGTAAATCTTCTGCGCAGGCACGTTCAAGAGCTTCGCGGCTTGATTAACCGAATAATAACCTTTTCGATTATCAAAAAGAAGCTCGCCGTTAAACATCGACTTCGTACGAGAATACTTGTTTTTTCGGTATTCTTCGAGGTCATCCAAATGGATTGTCCAACGTGTAGAATCTTTCGTTGCCTTCAGCTTCTTTTGCTTAATGGCTACATAAATTGCCTGGCGAGTTACATTGTTGATTCGCGCCGCTTCCGTAATGGATACGACTTTATTTGAATCATTCACCGGCTGGTTTTGTCCCCAGGATGTTTGTTGTTCCATGGTTTCTTTCCTCCTATTATAAAGTTAATTTTTTAAATCATCTAATCTTATAAGACTCGCCCTAAAATTAATTCTTGAACTAGAGCGATAATCTTTTAGATAATATTATCTCTTTTCTTAAGTAATCATTATTTCATATTTAGTTACTTAAAATCAACAGTTTTCTTTGCGAAAAGTGAGGAATTCGTAAAGATCCGCCTCTATCCCTATATTCAATTTTTAACGATCTAATAATCAATAAGTTGCTCCTCCATAATTTCAGTGGCATCAAGACCCCTTTTTCGATATAGTCACCTTTTAGATGCGAAAGCGACTGAATCGCTGACCCGCCAAAGATTCACTTAAAGTTTTGAATTGCAGGTGCTTATGCTAATTCGAAGGTTTTTCCTCCTTTTTCTCCTCACCGCTCTTTTTCTCGACGCCAAGCCTCCTCAACTGGGGCCCAAGGATGTAAAGATCAAGGTTGAGGAAATCCTCAAGGCCCATGCCTCCTATAAACGCCTGTCTCCTGAGCTGGTCCAGAGGGCCTTCCAGAACTACCTCGAGGAGCTCGATGGAACCAAGACCTACTTTTTATCTTCTGAAGTAGAAGAATGGATCAACCCAAGCGAAAAAACTCTCCAAAAAGCTATTGATGGCTTCCAAAACACCGATTTCACCCTCTTCCAAGAAATCCATGATGTTTTTTCTGGTGTCGTCGACCGAAGAGCCGTCCTTGAAGCAGCTATTGAAAAGCAGGAAAACCCCTCCGGCGTAAAATCGGACGAATTTAAAGACCTCACTTGGGCTGCAACGGTCGAAGAACTGGAAACCCGCCTCCTCCGCATCCGAGCCCTCCAAGCTGAAGCCGCTGAAAAGCTCGGCGAGGAGACCAAGGAAAAGTTCTTCCAGCGTATTCACAAGCGACGCCTCAATCGAGAAGCTGAATTGCTGGGTCAAAACAGCGACGATAGACTCAAAATCACCCTTTCCTGCGTCCTCAAGGCCTGCGCTTCAGCCCTCGATGCCCACACCAATTACTTCACTCCGAGCGAAGCCAACCAATTCATGATCCAAGTCCAACAGAGACTCTTTGGCATCGGGGCCCAATTGCGCGATAATCTCGATGGGTTGACGATCATCCGTATCCTAGAAAATAGTCCTGCAAGCCAAAGCAATAAGGTCAAAATCAATGACAAAATCATCGCTGTCGACGACGAACCGATCGTCGGGATGGATATCACTGAAGCGGTGGACCTCATCCGCGGAGAAAAAGGGACTCCTGTTCGACTCACCATCCTCCGAGAAGTGGGAGAGGGAGAAAACCGAGAGGTCGAAAAGTGGGAGATCGAACTCATTCGCAACGAAGTCGTCTTGGAAGAAACCCGTTTAGATTCTTCTTTCGAACCCTATGGCGACGGCGTCATTGCTCATTTAAAACTCTTCTCCTTTTATCAAGACCAAAAGAGCTCTTCAGCGGGAGATATTCGAAAAGTTCTTGAACAAGCGAAGAAAGATCAAAAGCTCAAAGGGGTTATCCTCGACTTGCGCGGAAATGCAGGCGGTCTTCTCACTCAAGCCGTTTCTGTCACCGGTCTTTTCATCAATAAAGGAATTGTCTGCTCGATCAAAGACAATACCGGCAAATTGCAACACTTGCGCGAATTGGAAGGAAAACCAGTTTGGGATGGACCTCTCGTGATCTTGACCAATCGAGCCTCAGCTTCGGCAGCAGAAATTGTCGCTCAAACACTTCAAGATTATGGGCGCGGTTTGGTAATTGGCGATTCTCATACCTTTGGCAAAGGTTCTTTCCAAACCTTTACTCTCGATCCTGTTCATAATCCAAAAGTAAACCCGCAAGGGGAATACAAAGTGACGAGAGGCCGCTATTACACTGTTTCTGGCAAAAGTCCACAGCTCAAAGGCGTGCAAGCCAATATCGTGGTGCCAGGCCTTCTCTCAGAAATTGATATTGGAGAAGAATTTTCCAAGTTTCCTCTCGACTATGATGAAATCGAACCCCATTTTGAAGACGATCTCTCAGACGTCACCCCTTTCCATCGTCTCCAGCTAGGCCCCATGTATAAGTATAATTTGCAAACCAGGCTCTCAACCTATGAGCCCTACATGGAGACGTTGCGCAAAAATTCTCAACTGCGGATCGAATCAAATAAAAATTATCAAAATTTCTTGAGTGAGATTAAAAAGAAAAATTTTGATTCGGAGACAATTGAGCTGTTTGGCCAAAGCGATTTACAGTTTGTAGAGACGCTCAACGCCATGAAAGACCTCATCTTCCTCCTCAGCTGTGATGAGAAGCGGTGAAGCCTTCTTGAGATAAAGTCCTCAGACTGAGAAAATGGAAATCCATTTTCTTGAGGATTTATGACTGTTCGAGTTCGCGTTGCCCCCTCTCCCACCGGAGACCCCCATGTAGGAACCGCCTACATCGCACTTTTCAATTTAATTTTTGCTCGCCACTTCAGCGGGAAATTTATTCTGCGGATTGAAGATACCGACCAGACGAGAAGCCGGCCTGAGTATGAAGCAAATATCATCCAAGCTCTCCGCTGGTGCGGCATTACCTGGGATGAAGGCCCTGATGTTGGCGGCCCCTACGGTCCTTATCGCCAATCCGAGCGAACCGAAACATATCGTCAACACGCCTATGAACTACTCGCCAATGGTAAGGCTTATAAATGCTTTGCAACGCCCGAAGAGCTAGCAGAGATGAGAGAAGTGGCTGCTAAGCAGGGAAAGCGAGCCGGCTACGACCGCCGCTATCGCAACTTGAGCCCTGAAGAAGTACGTCAACGAGAAGAGGCAGGACAACCCTTTGTCATCCGATTGAAAGTTCCTCTGACTGGCGAATGCGTCTACGAGGATGCAATCAAAGGACGGGTCACTGCTCCTTGGGCCGATATCGATGACCAAGTGCTTTTGAAATCAGATGGCTTTCCCACTTACCATTTAGCTAACGTAGTCGACGACCGACTCATGAAGATCACACATGTGATCCGAGGCGATGAGTGGATGAGCTCTACTCCCAAACACATTCTCCTTTACGAATCATTTGGATGGACGCCTCCCACCTTTATGCACATGCCTCTCTTACTCGGCAAAGATGGAAAAAAACTCTCGAAGCGAAAAAACCCCACATCGATTTTCTACTTCCGAGATAGCGGCTATTTGCCTGAAGCGCTGGTCAATTTCCTGACACTCATGGGCTATAGCATGCCCGACGAGAAAGAAATTTACTCGCTCGACGAGATCATCCGCGCCTTCGATTCAAAACGGATTGGAACTTCAGGCGCCTTTTTCGATGTGCAAAAACTCAACTGGGTCAACCAGAAGAAGCTCATTGAAACGATTTCTGAAAACGAACTGTGGGATCGATTGGTTCAATGGAGTTTCAATGAAGAGTTCATGCGTAAACTCATGCCTCTCGTCCACACGCGGATCAAGACTTTTGGCGATTTCATCCAACTGTGTGATTTTCTGTTCATCAACGACCTCAAAATCACGCCCGAACTCCTCATTCCAAAACAAGCGACGCCAGAACTGACGGCTGCGATCTTCCAAGCGACCATTTGGAGCCTTGATGAGCAAGAGGATTGGAGCGGTAAAGCGGTCGAGACAGCTTCTCACCAGATCGCTGAAATCTTTGGCGTTCACCACAAGAAATTCGTCATCCAATCGCTCTACGCGGCAGTCATGGGTAAACACCAAGGTCCTCCTCTCTTCGAATCGGTCACACTACTTGGTAAAGACCGAACCCGTGTGCGACTGCTCCAAGCAATTGAAGCGGTCGGCGGCCTATCTAATAAAAAGATGGACCAACTGAAAAAGGGATGGGAGAAAAAGAATTGTAAGGAGTTTTTTATTCCTGCGCCGGTATAGGCGATTCTACGCTTTCTTCAACAACCGAATGCGAAATGACATATCCCCGTTGATATCCCCCCGTGTCGCCGCAACTTGCTAAAAAAAGAAGAACCACGAGGAATGCGATGGACTTCATGAACCTGCTCCTTTTTTGCTTAATGTAACGAGAGATCAACCACTTGTCAATGCACTCTAAAACCAACCCATTTATCGCGAAGATCAAGGAACGCTTCCTCCTCAACAAGCCGGGATCGACGAAGCGGACGTTTCACATCAGCCTAGATCTAGGGCAGGATCATTTCCCTTTCCAGGTGGGCGATAGCATCGCCGTTCTCCCGATGAACGACCCAGCTCTCATCGAAAAAATTCTTCGCTATTTCCACGCGACAGGGGAAGAATCGATCTTCGACACTCGCTCTAATCGCACGCTTTCCCTTCGCGAAATTCTCCTCTTCAAAGCGAATCTTGCCAAATGCACCTCCTCTCTACTCAAGTTGCTCAGAGAGAGAGGTGCTTCGGGTCTCGAAGAATTCCTCATTCCTGAAAACAAACACCTGCTCACAGAACTGCTTGCTACCCACCAGCTCATCGACCTACTCCATCTCTTTCCAGCCCCCATCACACCACAAGAGCTCTGTGCCATCCTCCTTCCCCTAATGCCCCGCTTCTACTCTATTGCCTCTTCGCCAAAAGTATTTCCCCAGGAAATCCATCTCACCGTTGCATTTCTCACCTATCCAGTTCTCGGCGGTACTCGGCAAGGAGTGGGAAGTCATTTCCTCTGCGAATATGCCCAGCCGCAAGAAACTTCCATTCCCATTTACCTCCAGCCTTCGAATGGCTTTACATTGCCAGCCGACCCCGAAGCTCCCATCATCCTCATTGGCCCTGGCACTGGCATCGCCCCTTTCCGAGCATTTCTACAAGAGCGCCTCGCACTCCAACACAAAGGACGCAATTGGCTCATCTTTGGAGAGCGAAATCGAGCCACCGACTTTTATTACTCTGACTACTGGCTCGAACTCGAACGGCAACAACGGCTCCGCCTTAGCCTTGCTTTCTCTCGCGACACAGCCGAAAAAACCTACGTACAACATCGTCTCTGGGAAGAACGAGAAACTCTCTGGAAATGGCTCCAAGAAGGCGCCTACCTCTATGTCTGCGGCGATGCAGAGAAAATGGCGAAGGATGTCGATCTCACTCTCCAACGCATCGCTCGCGAATGCGGCCATCTGCCTGAAGACAAAGCGCGTGAATATCTCAAATCGCTCCGCCACTCCCGCCACTATCTCCAAGACGTTTACTAACAACCCTTTCCTTCAAATGTAAAGCCGCTTTACATTTAGGAATAAATGGAAAAGAAAGGTTAATCACCACAGACCGTCGGGATGCTCCGCGCCCCGCGGCTCAGGGGCCTACCTGCGGCTTCGAGGACCAGTCGTTGCACGCCCTTTCGCGTGCACGACGAGCGGCGCCGGGGTCCCCAAAGGCGCATCGCCTTTAGGGGTGGGGAATACGCGATAGGATGCCCGTCAGGACATCCGATCGGCAAAGTCTCAGGTAGGGCCCCTGGGCCGCGGGGGTGGAGCGAGATCGGAACAGCCCGACGGTCGGGAGATTCCATTTTTTTCTCTTTTTATTTAACAATGTAAAGTAGGGTTAGAGGGGCTCTTCGGCGGTGGTGAGAGTGCAGAAACATTGAAGACCGTCACCGCAACCAAAGTCGGTGAGACCGTCGCCAGAGATGGAGGTGAGACCCACTTGCGAAAAGCGAATGCCAAGCACGTGAGCAATTTTCTTGCGCATCGCCTCGATTTTTTCTTCAAAATGAGGCCGCTTTCCCTCGATGGAAAGAGCGACATGGATAATCGTTTGCTTATGAAGAGTTTTGAGCGCTCGTTCTAGATATACTTGTGAATCGGTGATTCCATCTTTGCGATAAAGTTCGACCGCAATTCCACTGAGAATCGGAACACCTGTGAGAGAAGTAATCGCATTGCAAATCGCGTGATAAACAACATCTCCATCGGAATCAGCATCGAGACCAGGAGTGCCTTCAAAAATAACGCCCCCAATAATGCATGGCTTGGATGAATCAGCGGATAAAAATCGGCGACTATCTTGCCCAATCCCTGTCCGAAAAACCGGAAATCTGTTTTCCATATACCAAAGAGTCTACCAAATTCCCTGATAAAAATCCTATTTCCTCTCGTAAGCGCAAGAAAAATCGTCTAAAAATTCAACTTTAGTTTAAGATCTTTGGTATGGATGTCTTGAAAATCACGGGAAGCAAACCACTGCAGGGGCACATTCGGGCCTCCGGTGCGAAAAATGCTATGACAAAGTTGCTCGTCGCTTCCCTTCTTTCCGATAAAAAATGTACTTTTTACAATGTTCCCAACATCGGAGATGTCGAAATCACCGTCAATCTGTGCAAAGAAATCGGCTCTGAAGTCAAATGGGACAAAGCTGCTCGTACACTTGAAATTTCGACAAGCGAACTCAAGACTACCTATGTTCCACAGCGTTATTGCGGATCGAATCGAATTCCCATTCTTATGATCGGCGCTTTACTTGGTCGTACCGATCAAGACATCATCGTTCCCACCATCGGCGGCGACTTGATTGGCATGCGACCGATTGACCTTCACATTCACGCTCTGCAAAAACTCGGCGCGCGCATTGAATATCGGGGAATGAAAAAAGAAGGTGCCTATTTTGCGCAAGCGCATCAAGGACTGAGTGGCACAATCATTACACTTAGTTACCCCTCTGTCGGCGCCACTGAAAATACCATCCTCGCGGCCGTGCGTGCAAAAGGGACAACGCTCATCAAAAACGCGGCGATTGAGCCAGAGATCATCGACCTCATCCTTTTCTTACAAAAATTAGGCGCCAACATCATGGTCGATGTCGATCGAACGATCTGTATCGAGCAGGCGACGCAATTTCACGATGTAGAGCACACTGTCCTCACCGACCGAAACGAAGTCGCCTCTTATGCAGTCGCTGCAGTCAGCACAAAAGGGCGCGTTTTCGTGGAGGGGGCCGAGCATCACAACATGATTGCCTTCTTGAACAAATTGCGCGAAGTGGGTGGCGGCTTTCATGTTCGCTCAAATGGTATCGAATTCTTCTATGACCAACCTCTCCGCGCCGGCCTCCACCTGGAAACCGATGTCCATCCTGGTTTCATGACCGATTGGCAACAACCCTTTGTCGTCCTTCTTACCCAGGCCCAAGGCGCCTCAGTCATCCACGAAACAGTCTATGAAAATCGCTTCGGCTACACCCATACCCTCAAAGAAATGGGAGCGGACATCGAGCTCTTTACCCAGTGCCTCGGCGGAAAGGCGTGCCGGTTTGCGACCAATAACCATCACCATAGCCTGGTGATCAAAGGCCCCACCCCTCTCAAAGGTAAGGAAATCTCGATTCCCGACCTCCGGGCTGGCTTTGCCTACGTCATGGCGGCCCTTCTTTCTCCTGACGAGAGCACCATCACGAACGTCGACTTCCTCGACCGCGGCTATGAGGATCTCGTAGGTAAACTTTCCTCTCTGGGGGCCAATATTACCCGTCTAACCATCAAAAAGGGGGAAATTCCCCCCATTCCGACACTAACAGGCGTTGACTCTCGCGCCCTGGCTCTCTAAAATAGATCCCACTATGAGCTTCTCCCTTCGAACTCCGACCTCCCGATGGCGACAGATTCAAAAAGAAAATTTTACACAGGTTCGCGACCTAGCCGACTTTCTCGAACTCTCCGAGGAAAATCGAGCCCAGCTCCTGAACGCTCCTAAATTCATCCTCAACCTGCCCCACAGACTCGCCTCCAAGATAGCGAAAAATGACATCAATGACCCCCTATTCCGCCAATTCGTCCCCCTCATCGCCGAGCAAGAGAAAAAAGAGGGCTTTGTCACCGACCCGGTCTGCGATACTGACTTTCGCAAAGAAAAGAAGCTCCTCCACAAATACCATGGACGCGCGCTTCTCCTTCCCACCTCCGCCTGCGCCATGCATTGTCGCTACTGTTTCCGGCAAAATTTCCCCTACGAAACAGGCACGTCCGATCTCACCCGCGAACTAGCCTACTTAAAAAAACACACCGACCTCCGCGAAGTCATCTTGAGCGGTGGCGACCCGCTCTCTTTGAACGACGCAGCGCTCATGCAATACCTCCATGCTATCGATGAGATTCCCCACATCCGCCGCATCCGATTTCACACTCGCTTTCCCATCGGCATCCCTGAACGCATCGATAACTCCTTTCTCGAACTCCTCAGCGGTTGTCAAAAACAAATCTATTTCGTCATCCATTGTAATCACGCACGAGAGCTAGACGAAGACATTCTCTCTGCTCTACGAAAAGTCGGTCAGTTAGGGATTCCTCTGCTCAATTCTTCAGTCCTTCTCAAAGGCGTCAACGACAACGAAGAGACCCTGTTACAGCTCTGTGAAACATTGATCGATGCAGGCATCATGCCTTACTACCTCAATTTGCTTGATCCTGTCGAAGGCTCGGCCCATTTCGATGTGCCTGCTGCCCGCGGTCGCGAGCTCCTCCAATACGTGCAAGAGCGTCTCTCTGGATACGGCGTTCCTCATCTTGTCCGCGAAGAACCTGGCGCTTCCTCCAAAACGCGCAACCTTTCCTTTTGAAATTTTTTCTAGTATACTGCTGTGGCGCAACATTCAGGAATGTCCATGTCCATTCAATTTGATGACGAAATAAAAACTCCTTTCATTGAGCCTCGACCGAGAAGCATGAGTTATACGAAATGTCCAATGCCTATGAGAGCATCAGAAAAGGAGGCAGAGGAACTCTTTAATATTTTTAAAGAAAAAGTGTGGAGTGCAGTGTATCCCGGCAAATCCGGAATATTAAAAGAAGTGAACAGATTGCAACAAAATCAAAACATTTCAAAAACATACATCAATACAGACTCTTCTTCTCCTATTCAAAAAGTCGTTGTTTCAATTTATAAAAGTAGAGGGTGTCTCTGCAGTGAAAAAGAAGTGCATATAGCGATCTCCTTCCCGACTGAGCCTATTGATTTCTATGCATATTTAGTCAAAGAAGAATTCCCCGTCACAGGTGGCAATGCGGAAAAGGGATACTACCAAGAAACTCATCCAGACAATGTGAAGAGGCTCTTAGAGATGATCAAAAAGTATAATAGGTTCTCGAGCAACCCGTTGAAATAACTACATCCGCTCGACAGTTTTGAGACCTAGGATTTCAAGCCCCTGCTTAAGAACGCGAGCTGTGAGTTCGCAGAGAAGAAGACGGCTTCCCTCTTCGGCTGTTCCTTCTACACGGCAGTCGCGGAAAAAGGCGTTGAATTTCTCGGCGAGTTCATAGAGATAATCAGCGAGTCGGTTGGGGAGAAGATCTCGGGCAACGCTCTCGAGAATTTCGCCAAAACGGCGGACGTGGAGGCCAAGAGAAATTTCTGTTGGGTGGTGCAGCGAGATATGATTGTGAGCGAGGAGGTAGTTCATATCGGCCTGTGTCTTGCGCTTGATGCCATTGATTCGAACGTAGGCATAAAGCAAGAAGACCGCTGTATTGCCTTCAAAGCGGAGCATTCTCTCATAGCTGAAGGTATAGTCTTTTGTCCGATGCGAGGAGAGGTCGGCGTATTTGACAGCGCCAATTCCAATCACTGTGGCAAGCCGTTCAATTTCCTCTTTAGAAACAGTTGGCAAACGCTCAATCATGATCTGGCGCGCTTGATCAACAGCTTCGGTGAGAAGATCGATCAATTTTTCTGTTTCGCCTGAGCGCGTTTTGAATTTCTTTCCATCGGTGCCTAGCACGAGGCCAAATCCAACGTGGTCGACCTGCGTTTTTTTCGGATCGAGCCAGCCCGCTTTTTCTGCAGCGGCAAACACGAGTTGAAAGTGAAGACTTTGTCCATTGTCAGTGACGACGATGATTCGATCGGCTCGGTCGACAAAAATTCGGTAGCGAATAGCCGCCATATCAGTGGTGTCGTAGTTGTAACCACCGTCCGATTTCTGAACCATGAGGGGAAGCGGGTCTCCTTCTCGATTCTTAAATCCTTCGAGAAAGACACACTTGGCGCCATCCGACACAGTAATGAGACCTTTATGGCCGAGTTCATCGACCACTTCCTTGAGAAAGGGGTTGTAAAACGATTCGCCTCGCTCGACAATCCGGACGTCGAGAAGATCGTAAATCTCTTGGAATCCTTTGCGAGATGCGTCGCAAATGATCTTCCACGCATGCATCGCTTCAGGATCGCCCGATTGTAACTTCACCACTTCGAGCTGTGCTCTTTTTTTAAAGGAGGAATCTTCATCAAATCGTTTTTTTGAAGCTCGATACCAAGTTAGAAGCTTTTCGAGATCGGTTTTTTCTTTGCCATGAAGAACAGCGGGAGCTTCTTCTTTCATCAGAGTGATGAGCATGCCGAACTGCGTGCCCCAATCGCCGATGTGGTTGAGTCGCACTACCTCTTGTCCAAGGAATTCAAAGAGGCGGGCTAGGCAGTCGCCGATGATGGTTGAGCGGAGGTGGCCGACGTGGAGCTCTTTTGCAATGTTGGGGCTTGAAAATTCGACAATGATCTTTTGCTGTTTTCTCGGGCGGGGAACGCCGAGAAATGAGTCTTTCAGCATCCCTTGCAGTTGGTGGGAAAGAGAAAGAGGAGAGAGAGTAAAATTGATAAAACCAGGCCCTGCGATCTCAATTTTAGAAAACGTTTTTAAAAACAGGGGGTCCAACGCATCGATGATTTTTTGAGCGATGGCACGCGGGTTTTGTTTGAGTTGTTTAGAGAGGCGAAGGGCGCTATTGCATTGATAATGGCCGAATTCATCTTGCGCGCAAGGGGCCAGATCGGCCTTTGCTTCTTCAGGAGTGAGACTCCCCGCAAAGGCACGGGCAATTGCTTCACTTGCCTCGCGCTGTAAATGAGCGAGGAAGGTTTCCATTATTTCTCTATGTTATGGTGGAAAGTGGGTGGGAGGACTCTCTTGCCAATACCATACTTCAAGCGATAGCTGGCCAAGGCGAGGGCTGCCTCATGAGTTGATTCTTTGTTTCGCGTCGCAATTTCATAAATCGCCATCAGCGTGTCGTAAATGCGATGGACTTTAGCGCGGGGCTGAGCTGGGTAATAGCCACCCTCTTCGAGTTCTGCGGCGACATTCAAAAGGCCGCCTGCATTAATCACGAAATCTGGCGCATACAAAATATTGCGATCGCGGAGAGCTTTCGCGTGAGAATCTTTCAAGAGCTGGTTGTTAGCTGACCCAGCAATTCCTTTGCAGCGCAAAAAGGGAATCGTCTGGTCGTTGAAAATGCCGCCTAAAGCGCAAGGAACAAGAACATCGCACTCCGCTTTAAGAATTTGATCGGGAGGAAGGGTTCGAGCGCCATACTTTGCAGCCATCTTCTTCAAGAGCACTGAATCGATATCGGAGAGGATAAGGTCTGCGCCGGCCCAATAAAGGTGATCGATGAGATGCTTGCCGACATTGCCGAGTCCTTGGACTGCAATGGCTCTCTTCTCCATTTTCTTCGAGCCAAAGAGCTGCTTCAGCGTCGCTTGGATTCCTCGGAAGGTACCCCATGCCGTAAAAGGTCCTGGGTCGCCGCTGCTTTTCGCATGCGGCAGCCCAACGACATACTTCGTTGAACGGCGAACCGTTTTTACGTCTTCAGTCGTACAACCAACGTCTTCTGCGCAGATATAACAGCCGCCTAATTTTTCCACTGCGGCGCCAAAAGCCATCAAGAGTTCCGGTGTCTTTTCTGTTTTGGGATCGGCGATAATTACGCTTTTTCCGCCACCATAACCCACTTCAGCTACAGCCGATTTGTGAGTCATCCCCTTGGAAAGGCGAAGCACGTCTTCGAGTGCATCGTTGAATTTTGCGTAAGGATAAATTCGAATTCCCCCGAGCGCAGGCCCGAGTGTCGTATCATGGATTGCGATAATCGCCGTCAAACCGACGTTCTTGTCGGTCACCTTGATTACTTGCTCATACCCTTCGACGGCGATTTTTTCCATTTGGAGAGAAAATTTTTTCCCTTCTTGAATGAGCGTAGACAACCGTTTTTTTGGGGTTTTTACAGTTTTTTCTACTAGAAGCTGCCTATTCATAGGAGGGTCCTAAATTAATAAAAATTTCTAAAGAAATATACCACGCGAGGGCTCCAAAAAGCAAGGTGTTGTTCAATATTCCATGTTGCGATAAACTGGGCTCCTAAAAAATTCTGTATTTGAGGTCCAAATGACAACAACGCTCACCGTTACTACGGAGCAAAAAAACGAACTGTTAAAATTTCTAAAAAAGAATAAGAACACCGACCTCGTAACTATTTATTTAACCTTTGTCGAAGAGAAGTATAAACTAAAGCCCGTCCTCTTCCCTCGTGAAAAAATGATTTACCAGAGCCTTGAGGACCTTATTAAGCGCCTCGAATCGCAAGGTAAGCTCTGGCGCGAGACAGAAATCACCATTCAGTTCGGCCAGCAGAGCGTGAATGAGGAGACAAAGAAAATTTATATTTGTCCGTTTACCGGCAAAGTTTTCGGCGATAATACTCATCCAAACCCACAAGATGCGATCTATGATTGGGTTTCGAAGTGCCCCGAAAATAAAGAGCGCGTCGGCGGCCTTCCTGTGAAACGCTTCTTTGTGTCGGAAGACCCAGAAGTGATTCGCAACTACATGTCGGAGCGGAAAGCTTCTATGAAAAAAGTGGTTTATTCCTCGGTGATCACCGGCAAACTCTTTAACAGTAAGCAAGCGATCTTCGAAGATTTCAAAAAAAACCACATCAAATTCCTCACCCTCTTCGAGGTGCAAAATCAAAACCGCTTCCAAATCGAAGAGCATTTCCTCGCCTTTATCCAAAAGCACCTAACGGAAGAAAAAATTGCTGAATTCGTGGAAGCTCTTTCGGAGCATACTGAATTCGCTTCCTACTTGGAAAAATGGGTCGAGAGCGAGTAGAGAAATTGCTGGTCTCTCATGAGGAGACTCTTATCTTTGGAGCGGAAATAGCGTCTCGACTAAAACCGAATTCTATCCTCGCTTTGCATGGCGATTTGGGCGCTGGGAAGACCACTTTTGTCCAAGGCCTGTTGCGCGGATTGCATATCGACGACATCGCCCAAAGCCCTACCTTTACTTACCTTCAAATGTATCCAGGGGTCTACCATTTCGATCTTTATCGACTCAAAGAAGAGCGCGATTTTGTCGCTCTCGGATTTGAGGAATTTTTTGAGGCCGGCGGGATTGCCGCGATTGAGTGGCCTGAGCGAATTCCTTCGATCCTTCCACATCACACCTATCACATATATTTCTCGCACACTCCCGAAGGAGGCCGCTATGTCCAAGCTCTCCTTTGAACAGGGTCGTTTCGCCATCTCTGCCTTAGATTCAAAAGAATTTCCCCGTTTGAAAAACGATCAGGGCAACCGTTTACCTGAAATTGCCCTAGCTGGAAGATCGAATGTCGGTAAATCAAGCTTGATCAATGCTCTGCTGAAAATTAAAGGCCTTGCCAAAACATCGGCTACTCCCGGCAAAACGCAACGGATCAACTTCTTTGTCATCGATGAAAAAGCCCTTTTCGTCGATTTACCAGGCTACGGTTACTCGAAAGCACCCAAAAAGGCCATCCGCGAATGGAGCCAAGCGATCGATCTATACCTGAATCAAAGCACTGAACTTCGTCTCCTCTTGCTCCTGATCGATATTCGCCGAACACCTTCTGAAGAAGATCTGACACTTGCTGAATGGGCGATAGCAAAAAAGATTCCTCTATTGGTCATTTTTACCAAACGAGATAAACTCTCTTCATCTGAGAGCAAAAAAAAAATTGAGTGGGATCTTTCTGAGAAAATGTCCTTCTCGAGCCACGAGCTAGGAGATCGAAAAATGCTCATTCGAAAAATCAACGAGGCATTGCAATGGGATTGATGCAAGATGAAGTATTTGTTTGCCTCGATTGCGAATCGACCGGGCTCGATCCAGCGGAAGATCGGGTCGTTGAAATTGCAGTGGCTCGTTTCACTTTAGATAAAGTGTTGCACCAATTTGAATCGCTCGTCGATCCAGAAAGAGAAATCCCCAAAATTTCTCAAGACATTCACAATATTTCGCAAGAGATGATCACTGGCAAACCGAAAATCGGCGCGGTTCTCCCTTCTCTTTTGAAATTGATTGAGGGGCATATCATCGTTGGACACGGCATTGGATTCGATATTGCACTCATTGCAGCCGAAGCCAAGCGGTGCCAAATCCCGACGAAAATCCTCCACATGCCTCACATTGACACCCTTCGAATGGCTCGTTTATATGGTGAAAGCCCGATCAACTCGCTCGACAAATTGCGGCAACACTTCAACATTGAGCCACAAGGGGCTCACCGCGCCATGAGTGACGTTCTCACCAACATCGAAGTGTTTAAATACTTAGCCAAGCCCTATAAAACAGTCGAAGAAATTCTTCGCATTCTCCAAAAACCGATCAAATTGAAAGCAATGCCTTTGGGCAAACACAAAGGACGGCGATTTGACGAAATCCCTCTTGAATATTTGCGGTGGGCGGAGAGAAAAGATTTCGACCAAGATCTTCTCTATTCAATCCGCTTTGAATTGAAGCAGCGAAAGAAAGGGGGCGGCTTCGAGCAATCTGCCAATCCATTTGCAGATCTTTTCTAAACTTGTTATGCATTGTGCATGCAACCATTGACATTGCGCGATCTTTCTCTGAGTGGGAAACGGGTCTTAATGCGGGTCGATTTCAATGTCCCGCAAAAAAAAGATAGCTCCATTTCTGACGACTCGCGCATCCAAGCCGCGCTTCCTTCAATCCAGTATATTCTTCAACACGGAGCTTCTCTCGTTTTGATGAGCCATCTCGGTCGTCCCAAAGCAGCACCCGACCCTCAATTTTCTCTCGCTCCTTGCGCAAAACGGCTGTCTGAGTTGTTGAAAAAGCCAGTCTTTTTCGCACCCGATTGCATAGGCGCTCAAGTGGAAACAATGGCCCAACAACTCAAACCAGGCGAAGTCTTGTTGCTCGAAAACTTACGTTTTCACGCAGGAGAAGAAGAACCCGATAAAGAGCCCTTCTTTGTAACTTCATTGGCGAAGCTAGGGGACATCTACGTCAATGACGCTTTTGGCACCGCTCACCGAGCTCATGCTTCAACAGCTCTCATCGCCCGCTATTTCCCCCGCCGATCCGCTGTAGGATTCTTGATGGAAAAAGAAATCGCCTTCCTCTCTCCACTCCTTCACAATCCTAAGCGTCCTTTCTATGCGATCATTGGAGGCGCCAAAGTCTCAAGTAAAGCAGGGGTCATTCAAAATTTACTAAATCAGGTCGACACCCTCTTTATTGGAGGGGGGATGGCCTTTACTTTTTTTAAAGCAAAAGGGATCGAAATTGGCGACTCCTTATGTGAAGACTCGGAAATAGAAACAGCCAAAAAAATTTTGCAGAGCGGCAAAAGCCTCTATTTGCCAGTCGATGTGGTCATCGCGGATGCCTTTTCTAATGAAGCCAAGCGAAAAACCATCACGGCAAAAGAGGGAGTTCCTGCTGGGTGGCGAGGGATGGATATCGGTCCCCAAACCGTGGCCAATTGGAGCGCTCTTTTAGGGAAAGCATCCACTGTCTTTTGGAATGGTCCTCTCGGAGTTTTTGAAATGGTCTCTTTTGCAGTCGGCACCCACCAAATCGCCGAACGGCTCGCCCAATCGACGGCAGAGGTCATCGTGGGAGGGGGAGACTCGGTTGCCGCCATCCATCAAATGGGACTCGCTGGCCAGTTTGCCCACCTTTCAACAGGAGGGGGGGCCTCATTAGAATTTCTTGAATATGGTCATTTGCCGGGCATTGACTGCCTTTCAGCCAAGGATTAAATATTTTACTAACAGAGTCTTGCATTTATTTAAGCAGGAGTGCACGAAGTACTCAACCAAAAATAGCCAGATATGCGATGCTGTAAACATCCAAAAAACCTAGTACGAGGGTATGGAGACAGACAAGGAAGAATTTAAAGGGTGGCGGTCCTTTTTTTGGCC
Organism: Verrucomicrobiota bacterium; assembly: GCA_028873375.1. Lineage (GTDB taxonomy): Bacteria > Chlamydiota > Chlamydiia > Chlamydiales > SM23-39 > CAITMJ01. The sequence continues at coordinate 85,379 of JAGWKU010000001.1, read as the reverse complement.
TGTCTACCGGTCTGAGTGGAAAAAATTTTTCCCCATGCTGGGGATGTTCTTCTTGATTGCCTTCAACTATAACCTCCTTCGCACCTTCAAAGACTCGATGGTCGTCACGGCTCCCAACTCAGGAGCAGAAACGATCCCATTCATCAAAGTTTGGGCGATCATCCCTTGCGCCATTTTACTCACCTACGTTTTCACTCGTCTGGCGAATCGGTTCAGTCGCGAAAAAGTCTTCTACATCATGATGTTCATTTTCCTCTCATTTTTCTTCCTCTTCACGTTCGTCCTCTATCCTCTGCGCGATTATCTCCACCCTCATGAATTTGCCGACCGATTACAAGCGCTTCTTCCATCTGGGTTTAAGGGCCTCATCGCCATCTTCCGAAACTGGACCTTCACTCTTTTCTATGTGATGTGCGACCTTTGGAGTTCGGCTATTTTCTCTGTCCTCTTCTGGGGATTCATGAATGAAGTGACGAGCGTCCACGAAGCGAAGCGCTACTACGGCCTTTTAATGATTGGCGCAAATGCCTCGTCCATTATGTCAGGTCAAATTTCTGTTTGGTTTTCCGATATTTCTTTCAGCCCCTCGATCTCCTACGGGACGACTAAATGGGAGCAATCGGTCCTCTTCCTCAATTGCACGATCATCGCTTGCGGTATTCTCGCTATCGCTATTTTCCGCTGGCTCAATACCCGCGTTCTAGGACCTGCTGAAAAAGCGCAAAGAATGAACGACACGACCCCTCCTCCTGAAAAAGTGAAAATGTCGATGCGCAAGAACATGGCCTACCTTGCAAAATCCAAGTATTTAATATGCATTGCAGCCATTGTATTGACCTATAACGTCGCCATCAACCTCGTTGAAGTCGTCTGGAAAAACCAGATCCATGCCCTTTATCCAGACCCAAGCGACTTCCAATCGTACATGGGACAGGTGACCAAGGTAATCGGCATTGTCGCCACTTTTGCGGCTATTTTCGTGACCGGCAATGTCATTCGACGCTTCTCCTGGACGACGAGCGCCATGATCCCGGCCGCTGTTACCCTCGTCACAGGACTCGGATTCTTCGCATTCATTCTCTTCCAAAACGCCGGGCTCGATGCCTTTGCTGCGATGGCTGGCTTTTCACCCCTCGCCTTTGGATTGTTCCTCGGCTCGATGCAAAATATCTTTACCCGCGCTTCTAAATATACTTTCTTTGATGCAACCAAAGAGATGGCCTTCATTCCCTTAAGCAACGAATCAAAGCTCAAAGGTAAAGCAGCCATTGACGGCGTTGGCTCCCGATTAGGGAAATCGGGTGGCTCAGTCATCCATCAAGGCCTCCTACTCCTCTTTACCACTGTTTCCGCTAGCACCCCTGTCGTCGCTGGCATTTTCATCGTCGTCCTCCTTATCTGGATCCTCTCAGTCATCTCCCTCGGCAAGCAATTTGACGCCCTGGTCGAAGGCGATGCTAAGCTGGAGATTCCAGAGACGCCAGCTCCCAAGCCCGTTCTCGCTAAAGAAACCGCGTAAAAGAGCCTATTCAGGTTCAAAATAACAGAGCGGAAATGCTATTATTAATAGCAAGAAAACGAATTTTTTATTATGTATCACACTTGAATGGATACGATCATTCAATTTATTTTTGACCACGCCCAGCATGCCCATTGGATCATCTTTGGCGCATTGATGCTCGCTGGCATCAACGTGCCGATCAGTGAGGATTTGATGATTATTTTAAGCGCCGTGCTGGCAGCGACCGTCATCCCCGAACACACGTTTCTCCTCTTTGCCGCTGTCTTTTTGGGCTGCTATCTCTCCGATTGGGTCTGTTATGGCATTGGACGCAAATTTGGCCCCCGATTGTGGAATTTCCGCTGGTTTGCGAAAACAATTTCTCCCAAGCGACTCGATCAAATCCATCTCTACTATCAAAAATATGGGTTTTGGACTCTTCTCATCGGCCGATTCATACCCTTTGGCGTACGCAATTGCCTCTTCTTAACTGCTGGGATGGGACGGATGCCTTTCGGAAAATTTATTTTGAGCGACGGGATCGCGTGCCTCGCTTCTAATACAACTCTTTTTACTCTCGCCTACCTCGCAGGAAAAAATTATCAGGCGATTCTCCAGCCCTTAAAAACCATCAATCTCCTCCTATTCGGCGCCTTTGTGATGTCGATAATTGGCCTAGTTTGGTATAAGAGAAAGACTTCTTATACTAAAAACGACAGTCCTTAAGATGTAAGGATTGCCGAAACAACCATCCCATGGAATGATCACGATCTCAAATAGCTTGTCTCTTATCCGAGCCCCCCTTGCTTTTTTGTTTTTGCAAGAAAGCCCAGGGATCCGTTTGTTTGCGATTATTCTGGCGATGATCACCGACAGCGTCGATGGCTATTTTGCCCGCAAAAGTAAATCGGTGAGTCGACTCGGAGCGATCCTCGATCCTGCCATGGATAAATTTTTTGTCTATGTCGCTTTGGCTATTCTCTTCAGTGAAGCGAGCATCGGCCTCTTTGAAATCTTAGCCATGCTCTCGCGCGATATCGCGCTTTGCCTTTATGGGATGGGAATGTTGATCGCCGGCCGTTGGAAATCGATCGTATTCCGCGCGATTCGCTGGGGAAAAGTGACCACTGCTTTACAATTTATTCTCTTGATGGGCTCTGTCATCGGCATCTCCTTCCCCTGGTATGTTTTTGCAACACTCATTCTAATGGGCTGGTTTGCCTTTCTCGAACTCTTTCAACTTCCGAGGCACGCCTCGACAGCATGAGAAATTCAAATGTAAAGCGGCTTTACATTTGAGTTAAGTTTTTTGAAAACAAGGAGATATGAATGGAAATTGCACGCGAATCGATCTTTGTCTCAGCTCTTCGGAGCTTCTGCAAAGTATTCTTCTCAATCATTGGGTTCTTTTTAGCCCTTTTCCTCATTAGCTTTATCTACTCTCTTTTCTCCTCTCCTTACAATGCTGAAGAGAAGACCTCTCTTACCCTCTTACCCGATCTCAACGGAAAAAGCGAACTCCGCCCAATCAGCTCTCCCGCTATTTTGCAGATCAATATTCACGGCGTCATCGGCGAGCCAGAAAAACTCGACACAGACGTAGTCCAAAGCATTCTTCTCGATTCTCAAAATAACCTTCTTCTCAAAAATCGAATCAAGGCAATTCTGCTCCACGTCAACACACCTGGCGGCACGGTGACCGATTCGGACAACATCTATCGCATGCTCAAAGAATATAAACAAAAATACAACGTTCCCATCTTCGCCTACGTCGATGGCATGTGCGCTTCCGGCGGCATGTACGTCACCTCCGCTGCGGATAAACTGTATGCGAGTCCCGCTAGCGTCGTCGGCTCAGTTGGCGTGGTCTTTGGTCCCTTCTTCAACGTTTCCGATGCTATGGGTCGCCTCGGCATCCAATCGAAAACGATCACCCAAGGATTGGACAAAGACATGATGAATCCATTCCGCCCCTGGAAGCCCGATGAAGACGCCGCGATCCAAGCAGTGATGGCTTTCTTCTACAACCGTTTTGTCGATATCGTCACAGCTGCTCACCCCAATCTCAACAAAGACAAATTGATATCCGAATACGGCGCGAAAATTTTTGATGGTCCCACAGCTCAGCGACTCGGCTATATCGATGTCGCGGACGCCGATGATCAAATGGCCCTTCGCGATCTCATGACCGAAGCGAACATCGATCCCGAAAAGCCCTATCAAATCGTTACCCTTGAAACCAAAAAAGATTGGTATAGCTCTCTCATGGGCAGTGGCTCCTCTCTTTTCACGGGCAAACTCGAGCACATCATCAATTTCGGCGATCAGCGTTCGCCCGCCATCCGCGACCAATTTTCCTACCTCTTTGAACCAGGAATATCCCATGAGTGATTTGCCCGCTTTTTCAACAGCCGCGAAGCAATTGCACACTGGCATCTACGAACACTACAAAGGACAGCGCTATCAAGTGCTTGCTGTCGGCCGCGATTCAGAAACGCTCGAAGAAGTGGTCGTTTACAAAGCGCTTTACGGCGAGCACGACATCTGGGTCCGCCCTTTGGACATGTTCCTCGGTACTGTTGCGATCGATGGAAAAGAGGTTCTTCGCTTTCAATTCATAACCGACGAGATGGATGAAAAGACTTTACATCTTCGATGCAGTTAACTACCTCTTCCGTTCCTATTACGCGATTGGCCCCATGACCAATAATGAGGGCCAATCGACCAGTGCTCTCTACGGCTTTATCCGCTCTGTCCAAAAAGTCCTCAAGGAGCATTCGGCCGAACATGTCGTCTGCGTCTTCGATGGTCCTGACAACAAAAAATCGCGGCAGGCCGTCTACGCCGATTACAAAATGCACCGCAAAGGGGCGCCCGAAGATCTCTTCCCTCAATTCGAATGGGCCCATCAATTTTGCGAGCTCGCCGGCATCCCGATTCTCTGCTATGAAGGAATTGAAGCCGACGACACCATGGCCAGCGTCGCTCTGTGGGCCGAGAAGCAAGGGGCTGAAATCTATCTCTGCTCGAGCGATAAAGACCTGATGCAGCTCGTGGGAGATCACATCTTCATGATCCATCCCCAAAAAGATCTCCTCATCGACGCAAAAAAAGTTGAAGAGCTCTATGGCATCCCTCCCAAACAAATGCTCGATTTTCTCGCGATCGTCGGCGATGCATCCGACAACATCCCCGGCCTAGAAGGATTTGGCCCTAAGACAGCCGCTTCTCTTCTCCAAGAATTCGGCACGCTCGATGAAATCCTCGCCCACCCAGAGAAAGTGAAGGGGGAGAAAAAACAAGAAACTCTCCGAACGCAAAAAGACGTAGCGCTCATGAGCCGAGAACTCGCCACGCTCAACTGCAAAGTCGATGTCCCCACCGCACAAGAATTTTACCAACTCAAGCAACCAACCAGCGACAAACTGATCGAGTTTTACCACCGGATGAAATTCAATTCGCTGCTCCGCGAGATGAATGTTCCGGAACCAACGACTCAAAAAAAGGGAAAGCGATACACCGACAAACACCATTATCTCCTCGTCGACAGTGAACCCGCTTTACAGGAACTTCTCTCTCTTCTTTCCCAACAAAAAGAGGTCGCTCTCGATACAGAAACGACCGGAGAACAACCTCTCCTCGCGCACATCGTCGGAATTGGTTTTAGCTACGAACCCGGCGAGGCATGGTACATTCCTTGCAATGGAGAACTCGGCGAACAAAAAGTGAAAGAAGCACTCCGCCAATTTTTTGCTCACGCTTCTTGCGCTTTTTATGGTCACAACCTGAAATACGATTATCACATCCTCCAAAACATCGGCATTCTACTCAAACATATCGGCTTTGATACCATTCTCGCATCCTACCTACTCGATCCTCAAAATCGCCGCCATAATCTCGATGAACTGACCCTCGAAAAATTCAAGAAAGTCAAAATTCCTATCGAAGATCTCATCGGCAAAGGCAAAAATCAGCAGACCATGCTTGAAGCTCCGATCGAAAAAGTAAGAGAATACTGCTGCGAAGATGTCGACTACACGTGCCGTCTCAAAGAATATTTCCAAGAAGAGTTAGAAGAAAAAAAACTCGATCGCCTCTTTTACGACATTGAGCTCCCTCTTCTTCCGATCCTCGCCCGTATGGAGAGAACCGGCATTTACCTAGATGTCCAAAAAATCGACGGCTTAGGACACCAGTTATCCCTCAGTCTTTCTCAATTGACGAGCCAAATTTTCCAGGAAGTGGGAGAGGAATTTAATCTCAATTCTCCTAAGCAACTCAGTCATATTCTTTATGAAAAGCTCGCCCTTAAAAATCCCCGCAGGAAAACAACTGAATTTTCCACCAGCGCCGACGTCCTCGAAGAACTCGCTGAAGAACATCCCATCGCTCAGCTCATTCTCAATTATCGAACATTGGAAAAACTCCGTTCTACTTATGCTGAAGCATTGCCCCAATCGATCAATCCAAACACAGGGCGAATTCACTGCACTTTCAACCAATCGATCACCGCCACGGGGCGCCTTTCGTGCCAAGATCCCAACTTGCAAAATATCCCCATTCGCTCGGTAGAAGGACTCGCAATCCGCTCCTGCTTTAAACCACAAAAAGAGGACTGGAGTTTTATCGGAGCCGACTATTCTCAAATCGAGCTTCGCCTCCTTGCCCATTTCAGCGAAGATCCTGAGCTCATCCACGCTTTCCAAAATGGAGAAGACATCCACGCCTATACAGCCTCTCGCGTATTTGGCGTGCCTATTGCTGAAGTTACGCCTGAAATGCGCTCCCAAGCAAAGACGGTTAATTTCGGCATTTTATATGGCCAGGGACCCTTTAGCCTTTCGCGCCAGTTAGGGATTTCCATGCAAGCAGCCTCCCAATTTATCAAAACCTACTTCGAGCGATATCCTCTCGTTTCCCGCTACTTAGAAGAATGTAAAGCTGAAGTGCGCAAGACGGGCCGAGCAAAAACACTGACAGGCCGGCAACGCCCCATCCCCGAAATCAACAACAAAAATCCATCCATCCGAGCTGCTGCCGAGCGACTCGCTGTCAATACCCCTCTTCAGGGGACTGCTGCTGACCTGATCAAAATGGCCATGATCGCTATTGACCGAGAAATTGAGCAGAGAAACCTCCAGGGAAAAATGATTCTTCAAATTCACGATGAACTTGTTTTTGAAGCTCCAGACTCTGAAGTTCCTGCATTTAAGCAACTTGCAAAAGAAAAAATGGAAAAAGTCCTTTTGTTGAACGTACCGATTGAGGTACATATCGCTGTTGGCAAAAATTGGGCGGAATGCTAAAATTAAAGAAAATTGCTATCACAGGCGGGGTAGCAAGCGGGAAATCAACCGTTTGCCAGCTTTTTCAAGAGCTGGGTGCCTTCGTGGTGAGTGCTGATGCAATCGTCCACGAACTACTTGACCCCCAAACTGATCTCGGACAACAAATCATCCGCATACTTGGCGCTAGTATTCTTCAACATGGAAAAATCAATCGACGTCTCGTAGCGGAGAAAGTATTTCAGGACCCAAAACGCCTGCACCAGCTCGAGCAAATTTTGCATCCAGCCGTGCTAGAGAGCGTGAAGAACAAATACCAAGAGGCCTGTCAGGCAGGAATTCATACGGCCTTTGTCGTAGAAATTCCTTTGCTCTTCGAGATTGGAAAAGAAAAGGAATTCGACGCTATTATTGCGGTGATTGCAGATGAAGAAATCGCGAAGCAGCGCTTCCAACAAAAAGGTCACACAAGTCTAGAGTATGAACAACGAATGAGCCATCAAATCTCTCCCTCGATCAAATCTCAAAAAGCTCATTCGACGATCATCAATAACGGATCTATTCCAGAGTTACGACAACAAGTCAAAAAATTAGCGGAGTTGTATTTTTCATGAATCACGAACAACAAGTTGAGCACCAACAAACTTCAGAACCAAACAATGGCTATACGGGCAATGAAAACATCACCCGCATTGCCGATCTTCAGCGAATGAACATCGATCAGCTCCAGGCCTTCGCAAGAAGCATGGGACTAAAGCACACCGCCCCCCTCCCCAAATCAGGCGTCGTTTTTGAAATTGTGAAAACCCTGTCCGAGCGACCCAATGAAGTGCTCGTCGGCGAAGGTGTCCTCGAAGTACTACCCGATGGATTTGGATTCCTCCGCTCACCCAACTACAACTACCTTCCCTCCGCTGAAGATATTTATGTTTCGCCAGCGCAGATCCGCCGATTTGACCTCCGCAAAGGAGACACTCTTTATGGCACCATCCGCGCCCCCAAAGAAAAAGAAAAATACTTTGCGCTGCAACGAGTTGAAAAAATCAACGGAAAGACTTTTGAACAAACACGCGACCGGGTCCTCTTTGAGAACTTAACTCCTCTCTATCCCAACAAACGCCTTGTCATGGAGACAACTAAAGAAAGGCTCTCCACTCGCGTTCTCGATCTCGCAGCTCCGATTGGCAAAGGCCAGCGCGCCCTTATCGTCGCTCAACCGAAATCGGGGAAAACCGTCCTTCTCCAAAACATCGCCAATGCCATTGAGATCAACAATCCCGAAGTGACAGTCATGGTGCTCCTCATCGACGAGCGCCCTGAAGAAGTCACCGACATGATCCGTACGGTCAAAGGAGAGGTAATCTCCTCGACCTTCGACGAACCACCAGAGCGCCACGTTCAAATCGCAGAGATGTGCATTGAAAAAGCTCGACGTCTTGTTGAGTGCGGCTATGACGTCGTCATTCTTCTCGACAACATCACTCGTCTAGCCCGCGCTTACAACACCGTCCAACCTCATTCAGGCAAAATCCTTACCGGTGGTGTCGACGCCAACGCCCTTCATAAGCCAAAACGCTTCTTCGGCGCTGCGCGTAACGTTGAACAAGGCGGCTCGCTCACCATCATCGCCACAGCCCTGATCGATACTGGCTCTCGCATGGACGAAGTCATTTTCGAGGAGTTTAAGGGAACTGGCAACATGGAACTCGTGCTCGATCGCAGACTTGCCGACCGACGCATCTATCCGTCCATTGACCTCGTCAAATCGGGTACCCGTAAAGAAGAACTGCTCTACCACCCAGGAGAGTTGGAAAAAATCTATCTCTTACGTCAAGGAATTGCAGATCTTACACCAGTAGATGCGATGAACCTGCTGACCGCGCGCTTGAAAAAGACGTCGAGCAATGCAGAGTTCCTCTTATCGATGAAGGAATAAAAAAAGTTTCTCCTTCAAGGAAAAGAATGAAAGACCTAAACTCTTTGCCTTATTAAGCGGGAGTTTTATGGCTACTAGAGTCTCTGCAAAAACTAATTGGGAAGTTCAGGTCACAACACCTGAAACCCCTCTCATCCTAGTGACCTGTAAAGGAGAAATTCAGGCAAAAGAACTTCGCGCGGCCCTCTCCGATAAAATTAAGAGAGGGACCCAAATAGTAGGGGCTCCTCCAATCTCACTTGGCAATAAAGTCACTTTTCTATCGTGCGGAAACACTGAGCACGAACTTGCAGTGAATGCTAAGATTCTTAAAGAGTGGATCCAATCCTTTATTAAGCAAAAGACTTCTCAGGAATAACGGCCTTATTCGATGTTATAAGGCTGGGAAAGGCGCTTTCCATTCAGCGCATTCCAGTACGATGTCATCTGAGAACCATCGGGATTTTGTACCGTGATACTATAAACGGGCAGAAAAATTTCAGTGGTTTTTCGAATCGCAAAATCATTTCCAAACGCCGCTTTCGCAATGTTTTCAATTTGCACAGGGCGATATCTCTTCTTCACCCGCTGTGCATGCTTCGTCGCTTTCGTGACAAGCCATTGCTCTAATCGTGTTTCAGGAATGACCTGCAGCTTTGGATTTTGTAAATGAAGGCGGTATGTATTGCCATTTTGAACGATCAAACTCTTGTTGCGGCAGCTATCGATCCAGTTATCGAGAATGTGGTTTTCAATATTTAAGAACCTAGACAACCCCTCTCGATCCCAGGCTCCGCCGCGCGATGCCAATGCATTGATGACCTTGAATTCCTGTCTTGAGGCATTCGAAGCGATGCAGTCAGTGAAGCCGTGTGTCTTTTCCCATGTGCTTGTATTGATGACCATTTCGCCATCCACAAGACCCCACAAAATAACCCCTTCTCCCGTCTTATCCTGCGTCCGATTGTACTTCACTTCCATCAGCAAATAAGGAACAAACTTCAAGTTCGGCTCCAAAAAGACATGGTCGCCGTCCTTCAACAATTCCTTGCGATGAGCATCCATGATCGCCTCGGCCGAATACCTCACTTCGAGCGTTTGAAAAGTGCCCGAGCTCAGCAAGTCTTCGACTTTCGATCGAAAACCAGGGAAGTAAATCCAAGACCAAAAAACTCCCAATCCGATCAGGAGAGAGGCAACAAGAAGTGTAACGTTCCGCATAACAGTCAATCTCAGGGGTATAGGCTATCCCAAACCTCTTTTAACCAAAAGGGGTTTTTTAGGCAAAGAAAAGCAGCGCTTCCCAAATGTAAAGCGGCTTTACATTAGAAAATATCTCACAAAAAAGGCTTAGGCGTTCTTCCCGAAGCCTTAAACGCATTGATAAATGCCAGATAAGCCTCGATCTGCCTAAATTGGATTTTGCTCATCGCTATTTCTTTTGATATTCCCATGAATTCCATGCTCAGCATTCCTCCAATCTCCGCTACCGAGCGCGCAAACTCATCTTCCTTTTTGAGAGCTTCGTTCCAATCACTCAAACTACTAAAAATCTTTTTACTTCGGTCTTCTGGCTGTGAGCTTCGAAGGGAATAGAAGATTCTATCCGCCTGCAATGCATCTGACGGGGCGACACTATGGAGGGTTGATTAGCCTCAAAATACTTTTTCGCCTCTTTTGCTGTTTTAAATATTACGGCACAATAAGCATCTTGCTCTTCTATCGCAATTGCTCCATGGCGAAGCAAAGTACTTGTTTGGACTACGTTGGAAGACATGGATTACCTCCTCATTAATAATCTGAAGCTAAGTACCTTATTCCTCTCCTTCATTTTCTTGAAAGTAAAAAATTCTTCTCCTGGGGGTTGCTCAAAAGGGGTCTGATCGCTTAAAATCTCTGGGTTTACGGAAAGATGGCTGAGCGGCCGAAGGCACGTCCCTGCTAAGGACGCGTACCCCCAATAAGGGTACCGAGGGTTCAAATCCCTCTCTTTCCGATTTTTTCTTTCGAAAAAATCGAAAGAAGCGACCCAACAGTTTGGGTCGCGTGGGGATTTGAAGTGAAGCGCGATGCAGCGCACGAGCCGGTCCCCGAAGGGGAAATCCCTCTTTGCTGTTTTTTCTCTTTTTCTGTTATAACTCCATTCCATGTCCGAGACTGATAAAAAAGTACGTGTTCCCCCTAATTCCAAAGAATCAGAGATGATGGTCTTGGGCTGTATGCTCACGAGTGTCAATGCTCTTAATGTAGCCGCAGACACGCTCGAAGAAACCGACTTTTATTACACTGAACACCAAGCAGTATTTGCATCTCTCAAAGCCGCGTATCGCGCTGATAAGCCCGCCGATATTCACCTCATCAGCGAAGATTTGAAGCGAATCGGCAAGTTGGACGCGATTGGTGGCGTTAGTTATTTAACGCTTCTTGCGCAGTATGCAGGCACGTCGGCCTACATTGAAGAATATGTCACGCTGATTCGCGAAAAGTCGATCTTGCGCCGAATGATCACAGCTGCGCAGAACATCGAACGCACCGCTCTAGAAGAGCCAGCCGATGTCCACGCTTCTCTCGATGCGGCACAATCGGAGTTTTACAATATCTCCCAATCGTCGCAACACCATCTTGGCATTACGATTAAAGAGTTGATCACCGGAGTCAAAGCCGAATCGAAAATGCCCTTCTTGAAGGAGCTGCAAGAAAGACAGCAAAAGTTCCAAGAGAGAGGGCCTGATGCACCCGGCGTCACCGGTATCCCGACCCATTTCGTCGAGCTCGACAAAATGCTCAATGGCTTTATGAAGTCAAACTTCATTCTGCTAGGAGCCCGTCCATCGATGGGAAAAACTGCCTTTATCCTTTCCGTAGCGGAGAACATTTGTTTCCGCAACAAAATGCCAGTCGGCATTTTTTCTCTGGAAATGAGCGCCTCGCAAATCCTTCACCGCCTCATCTGCTCGCAGTCAGAAATCGAATCACAAAAAATTCAAACAGGCTCTCTTAGCGGCAACGAATATCAACGAATTGTCGCATCGGTAAATTCAATGCAAAAGCACACGTTGATCATCGATGACCAGCCAGGCCTTAAAATTACCGACCTGCGCGCCCGCGCCCGCCGCATGAAAGAAACGCACGGCATCGGGTTTTTAGCCATCGACTATTTGCAACTCCTCTCTGGCTCAGGCAACATGCGCTCGCAAGAGAATCGGCAGATCGAAATTTCCGAAATTTCTCGCATGCTTAAGACGCTCGCTCGCGAGCTCGATATCCCCATCCTCTGCGCTGCCCAGCTCTCCCGTAAGGTCGAAGAGCGACAAGGTCACCGCCCCATGATGAGCGACTTGAGAGAATCGGGGTCTTTGGAACAAGATGCCGACGTCGTCATGTTCCTATTCCGCCGTGAATACTACGACAAGCACGACAAGCCCGGCCTCGCCGAAGTCCTAGTGTCCAAAAACCGCCACGGCGCTGTCGGAGATGTCGTCATGACCTTCCGCAAGGAAATCGGCCAATTCGCCAACTATACCCCCATGAACCCCATGGGGGATGCGGCCAAAGGCAACAAAGAGGCGTTTGCCGCCTTTTCACCAAACGAGTGAAATTTTTAATCCTATATGATAAGGGTGCCTGCAAGGAGTCCTTTACTTTTTGTAGGGGGCCTCTTATACTAGCCCAGAACTTTGGAAGGAAGTTTATGTCATCTGTAAAGAAAAAACGCAGAGCGAAGATCGCCCGGCACAAGCGTAAAAAACGCCGACGCCGCGATCGTCATAAGAAAAAATAGATCGCGGGCCCTCTGATTGAAGGGGGCCTTTTACTCATCATGTGGAATTATCCGGAAATCTTTGATGTCATAGTGATAGGGGCTGGCCATGCCGGCTGCGAGGCAGCTCACGCTGCTGCGCGGATGGGGTGTAAGACCCTCTTGCTCACTATGAATCTCGATACCATCGGGAAGATGAGCTGCAACCCGTCGATCGGAGGCACCGCCAAGGGGCATATGGTCCGTGAGATCGATGCCCTCGGCGGACTCATGGGAAAGGTGGCTGACCGCCGGAGCATCCAGTTCCGGATGCTCAATGCCTCCAAAGGGCCTGCGGTGAGATCCCCTCGTTCTCAGGCAGATAAGGCAGCCTATGCCCTGGAAATGAAGCTCCGGCTTGAAAAAACCCCCTACCTCCACATCAAGCAAGGCACCACCGAGTCCCTCCTTGTGGAAGGGGGGCAGATCATGGGGGTAGGGACCCAGGAAGGGATTGCCTACCGCGCTAAAACCGTAGTCCTCTCCTCAGGCACCTTTATGAAGGGACTCATCCACATAGGGATGACCAATTTCTCTGGGGGCCGCGCAGGAGATAAAGCAGCGACCGGGTTATCACCTTGCCTCGAGAGTCTCGGCTTTCGGCTCGGGCGCCTTAAGACCGGGACCCCACCCCGTATCCACCGACGCAGCATCGATTTCTCTAAATGCGAAGAGCAATTGAGTGATGAGTGGGTCAGCTTTTCCTACGATGAACCAGAACCTCGCATGCAGCAAATCGCCTGCCACATCACCTATACCACCCCTGAAACCAAGCAGATCATCGAAGCCAACCTCCACCGTTCGCCGCTCTATGCAGGCGTAATTCAAGGAGTCGGTCCCCGCTATTGCCCCTCCATCGAAGACAAAGTAGTCCGCTTTGCCGACAAAGATCGCCACCAAATCTTCCTCGAACCTGAAGGCCTGATGACCGAAGAGGTCTATGTCAACGGAATCTCGACATCCCTTCCTTTCGACGTCCAACTCGATCTCATTCACAGCGTAACAGGTCTCGAAAATGCCGAGATTCTCCGCTCTGCCTATGCGATTGAATACGACTACGTGAAGAGCGATCAAATATCTCCCACCCTGGAAACCAAACTCGTCGAAGGACTTTTCCTCTCTGGACAAGTCAATGGGACCACCGGCTATGAAGAAGCAGCCGGGCAGGGGATGATCGCAGGCATCAACGCCGCCTGTAAAGCCCTTGGAAAATCTCCTTTCATCATGCGCCGCAGTGATAGCTACATCGGCGTCATGATCGACGACCTGATCCGCTTCGACCTGACTGAACCCTACCGAATGTTCACCAGCCGCGCCGAACATCGCCTCTTGCTGCGACAAGACAACGCTGATTTGCGCCTTCGCCCCATGGCCTATGAACTCGGCCTCATCACCCGCGCTCAATACGACCGAGTGATCGAAAAGCAAAAGACCATTGAGACAGAAATCGTTCGCCTTGCCACCGTCTACAAAACGATCGAAGGAAAGGGGATCAGCATGGCTCAATTGATCTCTCGCCCCGACTGGGATTACGAAAAAGCACGAGCCGCTTATCCAGCTCTCATCGCCGACTTTGGCTCCGATCTCAACACCCAAATCGAACTCGAACTCAAGTATGCCGGCTATATCCAACGACAACACAAAGAAGTAGCCAAATTAGAGCATCTCGATGTGATCCGCATTCCCAAAGAATTCGATTACTCCTCCATCGTCGGGCTACGAGCAGAAGCAAAACAAAAACTAGGCCGCTTCACACCCGAAAATCTTGGATCTGCTTCTCGCATTTCAGGTCTTTCTCCCTCTGACATCTCCATCTTGATGGTTGCGCTGGAAAAGCGAAACCGTTAGGTTAGAGAACCATGGACAAGCAGTCCCTTTTAGTCATTTCTGAAAATCCAACCGTTTCCATTTGGCTCAAAAAACACCTCAACGCTCAATTTTTTGTCATTGAAACAGACAGTAAAGAAAAAGCCTTGGGTTTGATTCATGATACTCCTTTCGATTTCATCATCCTCGACGGAGCCATCGAAGAATGCGATCCTCTCGATCTTTCTCGGGAGCTCCGAGCGCTCACTCCAGTCCCTATTCTTCTCATCACAAACCGTTTGAAAAAGGAATACCGGCAAACTGCATTCAAAGCAGGAGTCACCTCCTTTCTCTCCGAAGAACTCGACGATGAAGAACTTAAAATCCGGATTGAAAACGGGCGCAAAGCGACAGAAACTCAAAGAAAGACGAGCAACCTCTCTTCTCGACTCAATAAACCTCCCAAAGAGGACGCATGAAAACGCTCCATTTTCTCGACCTCGGCTCCATGCCCATCTTCGAACAACTCCAAATCGAAGAAGGACTCCTCCGCGCCTCTCATCTCAATGTTTGTCTCATTAGCCGAGGCACCCCCCGCGCAATCGTCATGGGCATTTCAGGCAATCCAGAAACGCATCTCAATATCGCTTCGATCAAGAGAGACCAAATTCCCGTCATCAAGCGCTTTAGCGGCGGAGGAACTGTTGTCGTCGATGAACAAACCTTCTTTGTCACATTCATCTGTCAAAAAGATTTTCTACCCATCCATCCCTTCCCCGAGCCAATTCTTCGCTGGG
The DNA here is from genome assembly GCA_028873375.1 of Verrucomicrobiota bacterium. Taxonomy (GTDB): domain Bacteria; phylum Chlamydiota; class Chlamydiia; order Chlamydiales; family SM23-39; genus CAITMJ01. The sequence goes on along the minus strand of JAGWKU010000001.1, from coordinate 70,276 downwards.
GCGCCGACCTCTTTGCCGAGAGTTGGAAAATTCCCGATTTTCAACTCCTCGAAAATGATTATGTAATCGGCGATCTCAAATGTGGAGGGAATGCTCAATACATCACGAAAGATCGATGGCTCCACCACACCTCGTTTCTTTGGGACTATCGCGACGAAAACATGAATTATTTACTCCTCCCTCCGAAGCGGCCGCGCTACCGCCGTGATCGACCCCATCATACCTTCCTTTGTCGTCTTAAAGAATTTGCTCCCTCCAAAGACAAGCTCCTCACCCAACTCCATCATCACCTCGGCAAACAGTTCAAACTTCAACCCTTAACCCCTGATCAAATCACTTGGGGACCTCACCGAAAAGCTGCTCAGTGGATAGAGTTATGATTCACTTCCTTCCGTTTCTATTTCTCGCCTCCGCTTTTCTCAGTCTTTGGATCTACCGACATCCGAAACTCTGGGGAACGCTTCTCTCCATCAGCCTCCTCCTCGGATTGTTCGATGGGAATCTCACCAGTTCCAGTCTTTTGATTTTAGCAGGATGGGCGTTGCTTTGGATTTCGTATACACAACAAAAAACATTTCCCATCCGGCTCATTCTATTTACCGCGCTGGTCTCTCTAAGCTATGCGTTTAAATTCCATTGGATACCTGGATTTTCACCTGTGACAATTGTGGGGGAGCTGGCCATGGGCTTTGATGCTCCTTTGGTGGGCTTCTTCCCCCTCGCGCTTCTCGTCCCTTTAGCCTGCAGCACAACAGATTGGAAACAAGCACTGACCAAAGGAGTTTGGCTCACTGCGCTAGGAATTAGCGCCATGGCTCTCATCGCAATTGCAAGCGGAACAGTGCATTGGGCATTGAAATGGCCCTCTTCCCCAGCTCTCCGCTATCTAACGAACCTGATCTTCACCGCCATGCCTGAAGAAGCTTTTTATCGAGGATTCATCCAACGAGAATTGGGCCATTTTTTCCAACCATGGAAAAGAGGAAAGCTTTTTTCGCTTCTTCTCTCCTCCCTCTTTTTCGCGTTTGCGCACCTCTATTGGAGTCCCAGCCTAGCGATCCTCGGCTTTACCTTCATCGCCGGTTTGCTTTACGGTGGCGTCTATCTTCTCTCAGGGAAAATCGAAAGTGCTATTCTCTGTCACTTTCTTCTTAATTTTATCCATATGACCTTCTTCAGTTATCACGCGATGTGATTTTTCTTTCAGAAAAATTGATCGAATATTTAAAGTCTTTCCAAAAAAAAGAATTGTTATGCCTGTCCCTTCTCTTGAACAAGTCTATCAGCAAGTCATCGACGAGGATCGCCAATCGATTGCAGCCTACCCAGAAACATCCTCTCTTCATCAAAAGAAGGTAGCTGACGCGATTTTAAAAGGCGCAGAAGGGCTTCGCGGGCGTGTTATTATTCTCAGCATTTTCGATCGAAATTTACCTCTCGCAAAGCTGGCTGAACAATTTGACGAAGTTGTCTTTGTCAACCCCTGTCCTCCAAAAATGGATCTTTCTCTCATCGATAAAATCTATCTGAAAGGAGATGATTTCACCGGTATCCTCGGTCCTTTGATCGAGAAAGTAAAACGGCTCTCTGAAAACAAATTGTACCAGCAATTTCCCCGCCTCCTCTCTCAGCTCCGGCCTTCTCCTTGGACCGAATTCTTACGCCTGTGCCACCGAAAAACAAATTTAGGCGTATATGACTATGTCATTTCGGTTGAAGTATCGAGCGCCTTTTTAAAGCTCTTACAAAAAGTATTCTCTTCTTTTCCTTATCGTGATCAAGATCGAGCTCTCCGAGAGTTTTGTGCTGAGATCCAAACCTCTTATGTCGAAAAACTCAAAGACTTGGTGGCCCCAAAAGGACGCCTTTTCTTCTGCGAGAGAGAGAAAACTCAGGATATCTTAGAAAACCGGCAGACTATTTGCACCTATGCCTTTTCAAACCGCATGACAGAAATGTTTCAAAGCACTTTCTTTGAAGCGCCAGGTACCTTAGAACGCTGGAAATGGGAGCGAGCCCTTTCTACTACCTCTGTCAAAGAGGTGCTGGTTACTCGCCGCGTAACAGACATTATGTATTCCTGTCTTTTCGTTCCTCTGAACGGAAAAAAAAGAACCACAAAACCTGATTTTTTCATCGATCCTCCTCCACTTATTCAATGGCAATTTGAAAAAGAAGACCCCCCGCCTCCTCAGCCTAGTCGTTGTGCTTCTCTTAAAGCCCTTATTCTCTGGCCTTTTCGCTACTTTTCTCATTCCAAACAACAATAGTTTTAATACTTCACAGCAGCTATAATTAACTTACTATGACAAGATTTTATAAAGATGTTTTAATTTGCTCTTTTGGTGGATTTCAATTTGGTTATGCTACTTCCATTATTGCGGGAGCTTTAGCCTTCGTGGGAGCCACCTTTTCGCTCTCACCCCTGCAACAAGGGATAGCAGCCAGCATTGCATTGCTTGGAGCTTTGATTACATCTGCTTTCGCTAGCTCCTGGAGAAGCCGATGGGGTGGAAAAGCTACGATGCAAATAGGGGGGATTTTTTTTCTCGTCGGCTCGCTCCTCGCAGCCTGTGCCTGGAACTATGAAAGTCTCCTTTTGGGACGACTCATCACCGGAGCAGGAGCCGGTATCATGCCATTACTTGTTCCCCTTTATTTGATCGAAATCGCTCCTGCCCCGCAGCGCGGCTATATCGTCAGCTCCTACCAAATCGCTATCGCGCTTGGGAGCTTATCATCTTATTTTGCGGGGTATTGGTTTTCCAGCACAGGAAACTGGTCTTTCATGTTTGGAATGGGTACTTTTATTGCTCTTGGCCATCTGATTGCTCTCTTCTTTCTCGATGAAAAACTTCCTCCCCAAAGACTCTTGGCAAAAAATTCTTGGAAGCAAGTGTTTAGTCCTGGATTTCGCCCACGCCTTTGGCTAGGAATCTCCCTCGCAGTTTTTCAGCAATTCACTGGCATTAGCGTAGCCTATTACTTTGCCCCTGAAATCTTCCAGGAGGCCGGCTTCTCCTCTCTCTCTTCCGCTATGTTAGTTACCTTCATCACCGGCACCGTGAATCTTCTGGCCATCCTCCTGGCTTTCTGGCTGATCGATAAAGTAGGCCGCCGCCCTCTTTTACTCACGAGCCTCAGCGGAATGGTGCTCGGCCTTCTTGGGCTAATCCTCGCCGTCCTCTCTCATTCTCCTCTCCTCTCGAGCATCAGTCTTCTCGCGTTCATCGCTGCTTATGCAATTGGTATTGGCCCCATTCCTTCACTCTTCATGGGAGAAATCACCCCTTCTCCCATCCGAGGACAAGCCATGGCCTTTACAGGTTTTATCGGCTGGATCGCCAACTATTTAGTCGCCCTTACTTTTCTTCCCCTGAGTGCAAAATTGACCTCTGCAGGCGTTTTTTTCATCTATTCGCTGTTTGGCCTTATAGCTCTTTGGATCGTTGCCACCAGGATTCCCGAAACGAAAGGAAAAACGGTAGAAGAGCTGAGTTATGAAGTTTTTCGTTGATACCAATAGAAGAGAAAGAGCGGGCTAATCGAAACTAAATTGCCGATGCAAATCATCGATAGATAACGACCTGGAGTCGTAATGATCGTATCGGGCGGCAAAAAGCTGATGATAATGGTCAGAAGGCATCCGACCAACCCCAGAAGAGCCGTAGCCCACATGCCCCATCCATTGCCTGGGATCTTGAAGGTCGAAGGCCGATCAATATATTTGTAATGCAATCGCACCCCTGCGCAAAAGATCATGACATACATGATCATGTAAAGCTCTGTACTCAAGGCCGTCAAAAACCAGTAGAAAGCATTGATTGTCGGCTCCAATAAGAAAACCAAACAGACGAGACTTACAACCACCGCTTGAGCAATCAAGATATTCGAAGCTACCCCTGCTTTGTTTTTCCGACTGAAAAAAGGAGGTAGGAATCCAAATTCAGCCGCATGCAATAACCCTTTAGCGGGTGAAATGAGCCAGTTGATCATCGTCCCTGTCGAACCAATCACAATCATCAACGTCAACAACGGAATCAATGCCTGCAATCCAAATGCATAAAAGAAACTCGTAAATACTTGCATCACTCCTGACACCAGATTGATCTCATTTGTCGGCACGACAAAAGCAATCGAGAGAGAGCCAAATAGCATAGTCAGGAAGATAAACAAGCTCGCCAAGAACACAGCCTTTGGAAAATTCTTTTGCGGTTCGTAGATGTCATTCACATGGACGCCCGACAGCTCCATTCCTAAAAAAGAAGCCATGATTGCAATTAAGGAACTCCAGCTCGTCAAATTAGTAAAAGAAGGAATCATCGCATCGCGCGTAAAAGAAACTTGGATCGGCTTCCCACTGAAGAACCACATAGCCCCTAGTGCGATCAAGAAAATCATGGGAACAACAGTACCAATCGTCGCGCAAACGTTATTGATCATCGTAGAGACGTGGATTCCTTTTAAATTGACCCATGTCAATCCCCAGAAAATAACGAGGATAACCGACAAAAGATAAGCCTTATTTTGTGCCAGCGCCGGGTCGATCAAATAAGACAACGTTCCAGCAATAAAAGAGAGAATGGTCGGATACCATACCATCGTATTGATCCACTGGAGCCAGATCGCCGCCATGGCCCATTTTTTACCGAACGCCCGGTTGATCCATTGATAGACTCCCCCCTTTTCCGGAAATGCCGCCGAAAGTTCCGCTGACATCAACGAGATTGGAATCAAAAATACGATCGCCGACAGAACAAAAAAGAAAACCAGTGAAGAGCCAAACAGCGCTGTCGCTGGGAGATTTCGGATGTTGTCAATCGCCGCAATGATGAGGATGATCAACGAGAAAAAAGGAATCTTCTTTGTCATGGATAAAACCTGAAAAAAACTCCGCCGAGAGGGGTCTGAACCAAGCTCGGTCAACCGTTTCTATATAAGTCGGGTCGCTTCCCAGGGAAAGCACGCGGGCTTTAGCCTGGCGTCGGGACCCTAAACGGATTGATTATCGTTGAAGGGCATACAGTATCCAGAGTATCCCAAACAGCAGAGTGGAAACACTGTACATCTCCTGCGAATTTATTGAAAAACAAAAATTATTTTTGAGCATCTGGGAGGCTAAAGAAATCGCGAAGGGCCTGCTTTGTCGCTTCGCGGCCAATCAAGGCTAGAGATTCGGTGAGAGGAATTTTTTTAGGACATACTTTTACGCAGTTTTGCGCATTGCCACACCCTGCAACCCCTTCCTCTGTCAAAGCAACCCTTAGCCGTTCTGGCTTTTCAAGAGCTCCTGCTGGACTTGAATTGAAGAGCCGCATTTGAGACATCGCTGCCGGTCCCATGAAAGGGGAGCTCTCATTGACCTGAGGACAGCTTTCGCTACAACAGCCGCATGTCATACAGGTCGATAATATATAGAGGGCCTCTTGCACTTCCGGACTCTCTTTCGGCCCTTTTTCCTTTGAATCCCACGTCCCATCGACCGAAGCCCAGGCTCTCACTTTTTTTAGCGCCTCAAACATTTTCGTCCGGTCGACAACCAGATCTCGCACTAACGGAAATTTTGAAAAGGGGGCTAAAGTAACCGTTCTCGAGCCCGTGTCAGCGATCAAACGCTCAATCAAGGCGGTGCACGATTGCCGCGGCTTTCCATTGATCAACATAGAGCATGAGCCACACACCTCTTCCAGACATCCCTGTTCCCAAGCTACCGGCGTCGTCTTTTTCCCTTCGCGATTGATGGGCTTTTTTTGAATATCCATCAATGCAGAAATCACATTGATGCCAGGGTACATCTCCAATTCAAAATCTTCCCAGTACTGTTTCCCCGGCATGCCGCGATAGACGTGAAGGACAAATGTCTGGTTCATAGGGGGAGCTGGATGTTAGTGGGCACGTTTTTCAAAGTGGGCTTTACCTTTTTCGCCTGCGTATAATCTCTCTTTATGGGGTCGAGATGTCGAATGTCAATTGGTTCATACGAAATTTGCGGCTCTTTCGGATCATATGTCGCGATCGTGGCTTTAAGCCACTCTTCATCATTTCGCTCAGGAAATTCCGGTTTAAAATGGGCTCCCCGAAATTCATTGCGAAGCAACGCCCCCTTCGCAATCACCAGGGCGAGTTCCAGCATCGGGCCAAACTGTTTGGCAAACACATACGTTTGATTGAGAATGTGGCCTCTATCGTCAAGCGTAATTCTCCGACACCGCTCTCTCAACTCCTTCAACTTTTCAATCGTTTTGGTCAGCCCCGGATTATCTCTCTTGACGCTCACATGTTGCACCATCCAATCGGCCATTTCATCGTGGAGCTGATGGATATTTTCAGACCCGTTCCTCTGGAGAAGTTCCCTCTGTTGCTCTTCTTCCTGCCGTAGCGCTTGCGCAAACACCGATTCCGGGAGATTCCCACAACTTTTCGACAACGAAGAGAGGTACCGCGGCACTTCTACGCCAGTGACCAACCCGCCAAAAATGCACGACAAAAGAGAATTCGCCCCGAGTCGATTGGCTCCATGATAGAGATAATCCGACTCTCCCACATTGAAACACCCTTTCAGATTGGTCATATGCCGAAAGCGAGTCATCCGATCGGGATCATCTGCTGCAGGCCAATCAACCCACGCTCCTCCCATCGAATAGTGAACCGCTGGGAAAATTTTCATCGGTTTTTTGCGAGGATCATCGCCTGTGAATTTTTGATAGATGTCTAGCACTGCATCCAGTTTATGCTGCGACTCTGGGGACAGATGGGTTACGTCGAGATAAACCTGCATCTTTTCTTCGACGCCCATTCCCATTTCACAGACGCGGAGCACTTCCCTTGCGCCAATATCGCGAGGGACTAAATTGCCAAACGCTGGATACATCTCTTCAAGGAAATACCACGGCTCTCCCGTCTTCCCGCAAGAGCGCATGGAACCATCGGGAAATTGGATCTGTTTCGAAGAGTTGCCGTGCACCCAAATACGTCCCCCTTCCCCACGGGACGACTCGGAAATGAGTCGCATCTTGTCATTGCCAGGGACAGCCGTCGGATGAATTTGAATGAATTCGCCATTCGCATATTTCATTCCCTGCATAAAGAGACGTCCATTCGCAGCTCCCGTACAAAACGTCGACATTGTCGACTTCTTGTAAATGACGCCAAGACCACCCGTTGCAATGACTACCGCATCGGCTTTTAGCACGCTCAATTGCAAGTTGTAAAGATCGTGCATCACAATTCCTCGAGCAACCCCTTCCTCGTCGAGAATCAAGCGCAAAAATTCATGGTTTTCAAATTTCTCTACAATTCCCTGCGCTTCATAGCGACGCACTTGCTCATCGAGAGAATAAAGGAGCTGTTGCCCCGTCGATGCGCCACAAAACGCCGTCCGATGATACAGCGTCCCGCCAAAACGGCGAAAATCGATGTTTCCTTCCATCGTCCGATTGAACGGACAGCCGATCCGATCAAGCATCCGCAAAATGGCAGGGCCCGCCATGCACATCTCTAAAATCGGCGGCTGATTTCCAAGGAAATCGCCTCCTTTAATCGTGTCATAAGCGTGAATCAACGGAGAATCGTCTTCACCTTTGAGATTTACAGCGACATTGATTCCCCCCTGGGCGCAAACCGAATGAGACCTGCGCACTTTCGTCAGAGAGACGAGTTTTACCTGACATCCCTTCTCGGCCAGCTTCATCGTAGCGGACAACCCTGCTAATCCTCCGCCGACGACAATCACCTGTTTTTTCATTTCACTAGCCAATAGCTACCCCAGATTGCTGCTAACCCTAAAAAGGTCAAAAGCCCCATTCCTACAATGCTCAATGGAATCATTGCCCGCTGCGAACGAGCCGATAAGATAATTCCCCATGTGATCAAAAAGGTCCAAAATCCATTGAAGGCATGAAAGGCGGCCGCCAAAAGAAAAATCGTATAAAGAACAATCATAAGAGGAGATTTAAATGTGTCTCTCACTACAAGAAGCATTGCCGCCCCCGGAGAATTCGCCGTCGCATGGACAACCCTTCCTTCCGAAACTAATTGGACACCCAATTTCTCAGCGAGAGGAGGAAGTCTTTCATCTGCACTCACCTGGACAACCCATTGCTCATTGACCTTCTTTGGCTGCTCGAGAAATCGCATTTGAATCACATGCCCAAGGATGCCGAACAGAAGAATCCACGAAGTGAGCCGCTGCCATGTAAAAGCTCGATTGCGTCCATACGGAAGAGAAGGTGCTGTTCCATCCGATTTCGAAGAATTAAGTTTAGCTGTCAACGCGCGATGAATGCCCCACACTCCATGAATCACCAACGGCACTCCGATCAACACTGTTTCCACCACCGGCAAATAGGGGATAGACTCCAGTGAATTGACCATTTGGATAAAAACATGTCCCCATTCACCGAGCCAAAGCGCCGCTTGCGAATTGACGAGCAAGTGCTCTGCTAAATATAAGACGAGCCAAAGTCCCATCAACGAATGGACGCGCCGCCAAATAAAGGCGCTAGAAATGCGAGCTTCTGCAGGTTGCATAAGACTTTTTTTAAAGGAAATCGATCAATTTGACAATTGAAAAAGCCGCAGAGCATTGATTCGCGTGGCAGCCGCTACTTCAGCCACTGGAACATTTCGCGCTGCAGCAATGCAGGCAGCTGTCTCGATAATATAAGAAGGTTCGTTCGGTTTTCCCCGTCTGCTTTGCGGAGCGAGATAAGGAGTGTCTGTTTCAATCAAGAGTTGCTCGAGCGGCGCTTCTTTCGCAACTAAGCGAAGCTCTTCGCTTTTTTTAAAAGTGACAATCCCGCTCAACGAAAGAGCCCACCCTCGCTTCCAAACTCCCTCTGCCTCTTTTATCGTCCCGGTAAAGCAATGCAAAATAGCTGGCGCTCCCTTCGGATATTCGGCATCTGCGATCGAAAACAAATCATCAAACGCTTCGCGACAATGAAAAATCACAGGCTTTTTAATTTTCGCCGCTAATTGCAAATAGCGAATGAGAAATTTTCGCTGCGTCGTCCGCTCTGAATGTTGATAATGATAGTCGAGGCCAGTTTCGCCAATGGCAACCAAACGAGAAGCTGCCGCTTCAAACGCCGGGAAATCTCGCTCGCCATCTCTGTCAACATCGTGCGGAGTAGTTGCTCCCGTATTCACAACCCACCGATATTTTTCCCCCAGCTTCAATCCCTCTTCCAAGCTCTTCTGATCAGTGCAAATATTGACAATCCAATCTACACGCGCAGCTTTTGCTCGCTCGAGAATGGCATCCACTTCCGGTAATACTTCAGGAGAGGTTAGGTGAGCATGCGAATCGCAGTACATATTTTTCTCAAATGTAAAGCAGCTTTACATTACACATAAATCGCTGACTTCTAAACTTATGCAACACAAAAGTGAAAGCCACCTTGACTTTTTGCTTCCATTTAGACTATTCCTTTTGATGGAATATGTCTATGTTAGCATCAAATCCATTCATTTCAGCTTATGTTCAATCCGATTGGTTTGGAAAGGGGATCTTTTGGTCTCTCTTCTTACTCTCGGTACTGTGCTGGATCGTCCTTTTATACAAAGGCTGGCAATTTTGGTCCGTAAAACGACTCACGGCTGAATTTTCCGAACTCTTTTCTGAAAAAAAAGAAGATCCGCTCAACTTGCACTTTAGTCGCCCCGTGATTAGCCGTATCGGTGAATGGCCTCATCCTCTCTTTGAAATCTACCGCGCCGTCAAACAACAAGCGCTGCAGCTCATCAGCCGCCGCTCACCAGAAGCAGGCCTTTCTGAGCCCGACCTAGAACTCATTGAATCGCAAGTCATGACCGCTATGTCATCCGCCGTGAAGAAATTAGAAAAACATTTATTCGTCCTTTCGATGATCGTCACATTAGCTCCTTTTCTCGGCTTGCTCGGAACAGTATGGGGAATTCTTCTGACTTTTTCACAACTCCCTTCGGGATTTCACACGAACAATGCCGCAATGCTCTCCGGTCTTTCGATGGCTCTAGCAACGACCGTTCTCGGATTGCTCATCGCCATCCCAGCTCTCGTTGGACATAGCTACTTAAAAAACACCGGCCGAGAAACGAGACGGGACATGGAAGAATTCTCCCACGCTCTTCTCGCTGCGATAGAGATTCAATATCGCCGAGGCTTGTGATGCGCTGGCGTCGCGCTTCTTTTGAAGAAGACACCTCCGAAGAGCCTCTTGTCAATTTGACTCCACTTATCGATGTCGTTTTTGTCGTCCTTATCTCTTTTATGTTGATCGCTCCCGTACTCGATATCGACGTCGTCAACCTCGCCACTGCGGGCACCGAAAAGAAAAAAGATTCTGCCTTTGAAAATTCTCCACTTTCCATCGTCGTTAAAGGCGACAACACAATTTGGATGGGTGGGAAAAAACTCTCTTTGCAAGAACTAGAGCGAATCCTTCTCGCACAGAAAAAACAATACCCTCATCGCTCGCCCCAAGTCCTTCACGACCGAAATGCTTCTTTTGGTACCTACCAATCGGTGAAAAACGTGCTCGAACAATGCGGTTTTGAGCAAATGGACATTGTGTTAAAACCAAACGAATGAGCTTTTCCTTTCGATCACTTACTCGCGGAAAACAAATTACACTGGGTGTCCTTTGCGCCCATGCCCTTCTCGTCATCCTCATGCTCGGAAATTATTGGATCGATCGCCCTCTCCCACGCCGTCGCCCTATTGCCGTCCGCACCTTCCGCGCCCCTTCTCCTCAACCGGTTGCAATCCAATCCTCTTCTCTTGTAAAGCCAGCCCCTAAAAAGACAACTTCTCAACCAACCAAGGCAATTCCAAAAGCGGTTCCCAAAAAAGTCGCGCCTGTTGTTTCTCCTCCCTCTGATGCTTTACTGCAAGAGATCACTAAAAATCTCGAATCACTATCCACTCCCGTCCCTTCCACCAAATCAGCGATCGCGGTTCCTACCATTCAATTCAACACGCCTCATGAAGAAGAAAAAGAAACTGACTTTGATTCGATCGCTCTCTTTTTGCAAAATGCTTTAGAACTCCCAGAATATGGGGAAGTGAAAGTTCGATTAACCATCGATACAGCAGGGCATGTCGCCAGTTTAGAAATTCTCGAGACGAAAAACGAAAAAAATGAAGAGTTTTTAAAAAAGCGGTTGCCTGAGCTACAGTTTCCGTGCTTAAATAAAAGTGCTTCACTGAGCGTTGTATTTAAAAATGCGTTATAAAATTTGGTTTCTTCTTCTCTGGGCCGCCATCGGAATCTCTCAAGAAATGGAGGTTCTCCTTAAAACGACCTCTTCTTTAACGCCCATCTATATCTCTCGCATCTCTACAGATCCCAATCAATTCGACTGGCGTTATTTCGATGAACTCCGCTCGATTCTCGAATTCGATCTGAAAAGAGGAGGCTTTGCCACTGTCCTCGATATACGAGAAGAATCAGAGCAAACATTCCAATGGCCAGATACGCGCAGAGAATTCAACCTCACTCACTGGAAACAACAGAAAGTTCCGTATGTCCTCACTCTTTGCATCCAAAAAAATGCTCTCCAACTCACTGCCTTCAACACCGATCAAGAAACTTCCAAACGCTATCCCGAATGCCTAATCACCGGCAAATTGGAAGAAGATCGAAAGCAGCTCCACAAATTAGCCGACCAGTTGCACAAAGATCTATTCGGCGAAGAGGGTATCGCCTCTCTTCGAATCATCTACTCGCAACGGATCAAAAATACAGAATCAACTTGGCTATCAGACATTTGGATCAGCGATGCAGATGGCGCAAACTCGAAACAAGCCACCTTTGAAAATGCCTATTGCATCACTCCTGCCTTCTATCCTAGCACTGCGGGTTTAAACGACCCTCCTTTCTTTTTTGTCTCCTACAAGCAAGGCCAATCGAAGATTTACCGAACATCTCTGAAAAATGGAGAACCCGAGAGCGTGATCGAATTGAGAGGCAATCAACTTCTTCCCGCCATCAATTTAAAAGGCTCTCAAATGGCCTTCATTGCCGATGCAGCTGGCCGCCCCGATCTCTTTGTACAAACATTTGACCCAAATGGCCGTCCTCTTGGCAAATCAAGACAACTCTATTCTTGCCCTCGTGCAACGCAAGCCTCTCCCACCTTTAGCCCTAATGGCAAGAAAATCGCCTTTGTATCGGACAAAGATGGCCCTCCTCGCATCTATCTCATCGATGTCACTACATCCAAAGACACTAAACGCATCCATCCATTTCTACTCACTCGAAAAAATCGAGAAAACACATCTCCCGCGTGGTCTCCCGACGGGAAAAAACTCGCTTATAGCGCAAAAGTCGATGGCGTGCGACAGATTTGGATTTACGACTTTGAAACAGAGGAAGAAATTCCGCTTACTTCCGGACCTGGAAACAAAGAAAACCCTGCATGGGCTCCCGACAGCCTCCACTTAGTATTTAATACGGATGACGAAGAGGAAGGACAACTTTTTCTCATCAATTTAAACCAAAGAGAACCGACACAAATTACGAAAGGCCCCGGGCAAAAACGATTTGCTAACTGGGAAACTCGCAGCCAGTTCTCGTCAAGAAATAGAGAATGAATTACATTAGTAAGAAGAAGTCTTGATTGAGGAGCGTATGAGATTATTGATCCGTTTTTTCGCAATTACCGCACTGGCTCTGAGCGCAGCCTGCTCTCGGAATAGTAACCAGAGCTGGGAAGATGTGAAAACCGCCGGGCGCTATGTGCAACGAGGTGTCGATGCTCTGTGGGGCAAAGACTACGAATCGCGCATGCTCACCTCAGATGAGGAATTTATCGGACCCTATGATGGTGAGTTCATCCCGCTCAATGATTCCGATCTAAAAAATTCGTTTGCAGCCACCGACATGGCACTTCCCCAGCCAAAGGGAGTACCCGGACAAAAGGGAATTCCTGGCCTAGATCAGTTTTACAATCCGCCCGACATTCTGCTAAGCCTATTTAGAACCCTCCATTTCGAAACTGACGAACACATCCTACGCGATAAATCTGATTTGCAGGTGGTCGCTCAAATCGCTGGCTACATGAAGAAAAATCCCAAAGTCTTTCTGATGGTTGCGGGCCACTGTGATGAGCGAGCTCCTGCTAGCTATAACATGGCTTTAGGCATAAAACGAGCAAACTACATTCGTGGTCTCCTAGTGAAAAATGGGGTAGATCTCAACCGAATCTACACTGTTTCTCGCGGGAAAGAAGAACCTGTGGCTTTTGGCCACTCCCCCGATGATTGGAAAGTCAATCGGCGCGCAGAATTTAAGCTCTATGAAAAATGAACATCGACCGACGCTTTAGGCCCTGCCTTTTTTTCCCGCTGGGCCTCTTTCTCCTAACAAGCTGCTCTCCACTCAAGAGTTCTCCTCATGATGAAAAACACCAGCTCGAATTGACGCTGCATGAAGTACAAACGAACATCGATGATTTGCGCCACGATATCAACTGCTTCCAAACCGAATTACAAATCCTCGATGGTCGCATCAAGTACAACGAAAATGCCCTCTCTGTTCTCAAACAGCAAGACTTAGAAAAGCAACAGGCAAAGCTCGAACTACTCTCCGCCCAACTCCAGTCTCTTGAAAAACGCTTTTCCACTTCTGAAAAAAACCGAGAATCGACTACGCAAGAATTTCAACAACTCACCACACATGCTCATGACACTTCCGAGGCTCTCACCCAATTTAAGAATCGAATCGAAGAATTAGAAAAAGAGCTAATTGCTGGGCAGCGTCGTTTCGAAGAACTTGGAAAGCTTAAAGGAAACATCGAAACCCTAGCAAAATCGCTTCGCTCCTCTGAACAATATAAGCTCTACAAAGTTCGACCTGGCGATTCTCTTGAAAAAATTGCCAAATTGCACAAAACAGGCGTCGATAAAATCAAGAAAGCCAACGGCCTCGAATTCGACCTCATCGTCGTCGGCCAAGAATTAAAAATCCCTACGGAATGAACCATTCTTCCATCGGCCTTTTCGATTCAGGCTTCGGCGGCCTTACCGTTATGCGTGAAGTCGCTGAGCAATTGCCCCACGAAAATCTCATTTATTTCGGCGATACAGCACATCTGCCTTACGGAAATAAATCTGCAGAGACCATTCTCCAATACGCCTTCGATAACGCCCAATTCCTCCTCGACCAAGGCATCAAACTTCTTATTATTTCTTGTCATACCGCCTGCTCTTACGCCTTTGAGGCCCTACAACAAAAGCTCTCTATTCCAGTGATTGGCGTCAGAGAGCCTGGCATCGAAGCACTTCTCCAAGCCACCCGCACTAAACAGGTTGCTGTCCTAGGAACCCGTGCCACTATTGCCTCCGGCTTCTTTCAGGCAGCTCTTCAATCTCGCCAAATTGATGTCCATGCTATTGCTTGCCCACTATTTGTCCCCTTTGTCGAAGAAGGATTACCCAACCATCCCGCCGCAAAACTCATCATCGAGCACTATCTAGCGCCTCTTAAACGCACCGCAGTTGATACGGTTCTGCTCGCCTGCACTCATTATCCTCTTCTCCGAGAAGCGATCCAAGAGGCCCTTGGCTCCCATATCCAACTCATTGAGCCGGCCCCAGCTACCGCATTGGCCGCTCGCGATCTTTTGAAAAAAAGGAAGCTTCTCAATCCAGGAACCTCTCCTCCTGTTTATCAATTTTATACCTCTGACGATCCTCAAAAATTTCGTCAGCTCGCCAAGCTCTTTTTCCCTCGTCCAATCGAGCAAGTGCTTCTTTCTCCTTGTAAGAAATAAGATTCTATGAAATTATTTCAAACATCCTAGCCCATTTTGCTGAAGAGGTGAAAATGACTCAAAAAAAACGAATATTATTAATTGAAGATGAAGAAGACATTGCAGCACTCATCAAGCTGCAAGCCGAACTATCTGGCTATAAATTGCATGTCGAAGTAGACGGCATCAATGGTTTTCGAGCGATTGAGCGAGAAAAACCTGATCTCGTCATTCTTGATATTATGCTACCAGGCGAAAATGGCCTCGATATCTGCCGCAAAATGAAAGGCAATCCAGATTTGAAAAACATTCCAGTGATTATTCTCTCAGCTAAAGGCGAGGAACTGGATGTCATCTTAGGATTGGAACTCGGTGCTGACGATTATGTCCCAAAACCTTTCTCTCCCAAAGTTCTCTTCTCCCGCGTTAAAGCAATCTTGCGCCGCGGCAAAGAACCTGAAAAAATCGCCAAAATGGTCAAATTCGGCGAATTCCAATTAGAAATCGACCGTTACCTTCTCCGCAAAACTGATAAAGTAATTCCCCTCACTCTTTCAGAATTCGGCATTTTACGCCGTCTTGTGGGGAATCGAGGCAAAGTTCTCACTCGCAATCAACTCCTCGATGACATCAATAACGATGACGCATTCATTGTCGATCGAAATATCGACGTGCATATCGCATCTTTACGTAAAAAATTAGGTCCTACATTTGATTGGATTGAAACAGTGCGTGGTGTCGGCTACCGTTTTCGAGAAGAACCGAACGCCACTGTTCCCGCCTAACCTAATAGACTTTAATCGAAATTCCAGTTAATGAGGGAAACAAAGACCCGTGGAGTTACTATGAGATCTTCTTTTATCTTTGCTGTAGCCCTTATGTTCGCTTGGGGTTGTAGTACAAATGCAGGAACAGGAGCCATTGCTGGAGGTGCCCTTGGAGCTGGAAGCGGCGCCCTCATTGCCGGTGGAAGTGGAGCTCTTGTCGGTGGCGCAATTGCCGCTGGAAGCGGAGCTCTGATCGGTGCTCGCTTAGATGAACAAGATCGTAAAGTGATGGAGCATTCAAGCCCCCGAACCGTCGACCGAATGGATCGCGGCGAACCGCTCACCATCAATGACGTAATTAAGCTCAGTCAGGGCGGCATCACCGATGCTTCAATCATTCGCTATATTCGGGACACCTCGAGTGCGTATCACTTAAGCCAAGGACAAATTCGCCGCTTGCAAGATTCAGGCGTGAGTCAACGAGTGATCAATTATATGATTGAAACGGGAAAAAGTTGATTGCTTTTTAAAGAAAAAAACTCTAAACGGTATGCTCAGAAGGACCATGCCCATCTTATGTCTACACAACTCGACGATCCATCTTCATTTAACAACGGGGAATTCCAAAACCAACTCCCCCAGCATTATCGAACTATTCTAGGCGAATTCCAGCGAATTTCTCGCTCTTTCGTCAAGTTTAATCTTCTCTTTTCAACTCTCAGTATAATGGAACTAGCCATCTTGCCGATAGCCAGCGGATCTGCTCTCATCGCTCTTGTCATCGGAGCTCTCTTTCTCACCTGTTTTTCCTATCTCGTTCTCCTCTTCTATTACCAAGCTAAAAAACCAGAACAGCTCACTGGTTTACTCCGCCGTTTTATAGATTCGTGTCGAACGAGCTTAGGATTGCCTTCAGGCGTAGCTCAACACCATCTTTCAATAGCCGAAACACTTCTGAAACTCTCCAACTATCTCCAAGATTACGAATGGCAGTTCATTAAAATTCCCAGCTTCTTTCCTCCTCTGAACCGCCTTATTTCCCGCTTTTCTGCCTACTGTCATTGGCACGATGTATTTCGATTCAAACAAATGCTCCTCCATGCAGCAATCGAAGAGCAGCTTAAGCAGATCCAGGCAACTCCGACCGATCTCGAAGTACATGCCTCTCTCGCGAGCACTTATATCGCTCTTTCCCAAATTTACAAAGAGCCGAAAAATACCGAGGTAACCCATCCTCGCCTCAGCATCTACCGCAAACACGCAGTCCGCTTCGAAGAACAATTCAAAACAGCAGCCAAACTTGCGATCGAGGAACTGGAAATTCTCAATCAGTACGCACCTAACGATCCGTGGGTCCACGAACAACTCTCTACGGCCTATCGAGAACTCGAGCTGTACGAAGAGGAAATTCGCGAAGTAGAGTTTCTCTTAAAACTCCGTCCCCTTGACCGAGAAACCCTTTTTCGGCTTGGGACCCTCTATTTCCAACAAGGCATGAACGCCAAAGGCCTACAAGTCTACGAAGATCTTCGAAAGGCCAATTTCAAAAAAGCAGAACACCTCATCGCTTCCTATGGGCGAGGGACTCATTCTCAGCACGAGCTAAGCCCGATTAGCATTTAAATTTTTACATGAAAAAAATTTTGGGCTGGACACGAAAAACCCTTTTCATAAAAAAGGAGTCAATCATAAGCTTATTATCTCAAAAGCCTGATAGGAGAGATGAAGTCGCTCATGCCAACGGCGCAAAGTCGTTCGCTCTTTAGCCTCTACTTGGCCTACTTCGCTGATTACTTCAGCTGGGGAGCGGCCATCGCATTTCTAGCGGTTTATGTTTCTACCGACCAAAGCCCCTTTCAACAACTTTTTTGGGATCGGCAATTGGCCCTCGGAGTCGCCGTTGCTTGCTTCCCCATAGGCGAGGTGATCGGGTCTCCCATTTTAGGCGACCTCTCTGACCTCATTGGAAGGAGGGTAGTCCTTCTCGGAGGCCTCATCGGATCAATTTTGAGTCTAGCCCTTTGCGCCTTTGGTCTCTGGAAAGGCTCTTTCCCTCTCTTCCTACTCGGCCAGATTCTCGCCGGCTTCTTCGCAGGGAAACAGGCGATGGCCCAAGCAGCGATCGCTGAAATCGATACTGGCACGAAAGGGCAAAAACTAGCCTTTCTCTCTGTCCTAGGAGGAGTCGCATGGATCACAGGCCCCTATTTCGGCAATCTTCTCCTTGAGCCCCGCTTTGTCGAATGCGGCGGGTTCATTTGGCCCAGCCTTCTCGCCAGTGGAGTCTTTGGTTCCTCTCTGATTTGCACCTATTTTTTCTTTGAGGACAATTACCAACCCAATATCGCTGCTTTTTCAGCGACAAAATTCCTCAAAGGAATCGGCCAGCTTTTCTCCCTCGCCGTCCGAGAACGACTCTTCTTCCTCTTTTTGATCAATCTCCTTGGATGGTACCTTGTTATCGTTTCCCTTTCTTATTACCTGATCCAAAAATTTGATTTGTCAGCCTCCGAAGTGGGCATCTACAACAGCTACCTCGCCCTTTGCTTTACTGTGGGAGGAATTTTGGGAACTGCCTGGATTCTTCATCATTTCCGAGCCAAACGGATCCTTTTCTGGACGCAAATGGCGGGCGCTTTCGGACTCTTTTCCCTTTTTGGCTCAGAAAAAATGGCTGAACTCTGGATCTACCTCGCGATTCCAGCCATCACAGAAGCCTTGATTTACCCCGCCTACCAGACCCTTCTCTCCGACCATGCCAATGACCAGAGCCAAGGTAAAGTATTCGGTCTTGTGAACGCCAGCAACGGCGCTTGCCAATTTCTTGCTGCCGGTATCCTCGGCGCAATCCCGTCCGACCTCGTCGGAGCGACCATTCTCATCGCCGCCTTTCTTTTTCTCTGCAGCGCCGCGTTCATTCCCTTCGCTCTGCGAAAAAAAGCTTCAGCTTCAATGTAAAGCCGCTTTACATTGGAAAGAAATTAGTTAAAAACCTAGGAAAGAGCTAAATGCTTTCCAATCGACTGTGCCGATAAACAACCCCATCGCACAAACTTGACAGGCCCGCCAATTGACTTTCTCTTGATAAAGCCGCTGACTCCACAGATTTGAAAAGACAATCGTTCCAATTGAAAAGAGAGGAAAAATCACAGCATTTTCAAGCCCCGTTGCCACCTCTGTTCCCTGAATCAGGAAAAAGGTACAAAGACTATTAGCAATTCCACCACCTATGCCATTGACCCACTCTTTTGGGTAAGGCTTTCGGCCAATCGCCTTTAAAAAAATCGTTAACTGTACAATGAATGCGCTGAGATAAAGCATCGGCATAAACCACTGGCTTTGGATTTGCTCAGAGGTAAAAAAGCTCACCAGTTCTTCTGGATGGGAGATCTTTAGCAAAAGAGCCCTCCATTGGAAAATCACCAACAGAAAAACATGGAGTGAAAACATCCCAATTGCAAATAAGATCCATGCTCGCCGATTTTGAAGCCCACCAATTCCCTTTCCCGCCCAAAAAAGGCCTGTTAGAACGAGAAGAGAGCCGAGCCCATGCCAGGTGGTATACAAAAATCCGTAGGCCGCTCCAAACAAGACTGCCATGACAATCGCCGGCATCACCGTCGCTGCGCTCAAAATAGAAAACGTGAACCCTGGAGGACCATTTTCCAATGCTCGTCCCAGCAGGTAGAGCATCGAAGCCAGCACAAGACCGGCAACCACCCCCAACATTCCCAGCGGCACATTGAATGCATAAGAACCCGCTTTTACCGGGCCCAAAAGAACTGCGATCAAGAAAGCAATGCCCATTTGGATAGCAAGAAACGCTTTAGTCGTCCCCCCCGCATCCATGCTTCGGCGCATGAATAAATTAGAGCAGGCTGCAAAAAAAGCTGCTAGTGTGACTGACAAAAAACCCATAATTCGCCTTTGAATATATCTCTTTTTTACCTGAAATTCAAGAGGGAAGGCCTTTTTTGCAAGAAGCCCGTGGGAAAATTATCCCCTCGTCTTTATAATCAAGCGAACAGAGAGAACCACTATGCGCGTCGGCGTTATTTTTGCCTTATGCTCCTGCAGTCTGCTGGCGGCTCCTCTCCTTCCAGAAATAGGGGAGGAAGAAGCGCTGGCCCTGCGACGTATTGCCGACTTTTGGCAGGAAGGGGAATTCCCACTTGCCAAAACGCAGATGGAAGAATTTTTAGAAGAATTCCCCGACAATCCCTATTCCCACACTCTTTGCACTGCCCTAGGCGATCTTCTTTTGCGCGAAAAAAATTACCAATCTGCTCTCAATTACTACTCCCGCATTTCGCCCTCTGACTCCTCCGAAAGAATTTTTTTAAATCGGATGCACTGCCTCTACCACCTACACTCGTACGCCTCTCTCGCCGATGAATGTGAAGCCTATCTCACAAAGACTGAAGGACAGGACCTTCCCGAGCGAAACCAAGCAATCTATCTTCTTGCCATCTCTCTTTATCAGCAATGTCTCAACGCCTCCACTGAGCCGGCAACCCTACAACAACTCGCCTTACGCGCGAAACCTTACTTTGAGTGGCTCTCTAAAAACAATCTCTCCGAAGATGTCTCCCAGGCCTTTGCCCATCTTTGCTATATTCTTGAAGACTACCAAACTGCTTCCAATATTTATCTCCACCTCTCCAAAACAAGCGAACACCCCGACGAGCTTCTCTTTCAAGCGGCTCTTTTGCAATCCAAATACGATCAAGAGCTCGCTCTTCGAACATTCGAAGATCTCGTCGAACAACGGGGCCCTCACGCAGGAGACGCTGCCTATAACCGCCTCGTCCTCTTCTTTGCCCATGGACGCTTTGAGGAAATTGTCGCCCGCAAAGAGGAATTTTTCGACTCACTCCCCCCCGAACGAGTAGGTATCGGCCATCTCCTCGTCGGCAAAAGCCTTTTTGCTCTCCACCAATATCGAGAAGCAACCGCTGAGTTAAATGCCTTTCTAGATTCCAATACCCCTGCAGAATCGGTTCGCCCTGCCCTCGTCCATTTGATTGAAGCCGCATCTCATGAGGGCGATCTCGCGCTTCTCGATGCTTCGATCGGCCGTCTAAAGCAATTTGACGCCAATGACCCTGAACTTTCCAACGCTTTCTTTAGTCGCGCCCAAATTCTCAAGAAAAGCCAAAATTTTCCTGCTGCCCAAGCTGAATTCGAATCTTTCCTTGCCCGTTATTCCGATTCTCCTCTCCGGGCCGAAGCAAGCTTTGAACTCACCCATCTCGCCTCTTCTCAAGAGCAGTGGGGGAGTTGCAAAACCTATGCTCGGGCTTTCCTCAAAGAATTTCCCAACCATGAATTTGCCCCCTTTGTGTGGCGCCACCTCGCCCGCTCTTCGTATGAACTCGCTAGCAAAGAACCCCTTCCTTCGAGAGAGCTCAAAGAACAATTTGCCTTTGACCTCGACCAAATGCTCCGAGCTGATAATTTCCTCGCTCCAGCCGAACGGCTTGACTGGCAATTCCTCCTAGCAAAAACCGATTATGAACTCCGAGGATATGAAGAGACAATCCAACTCCTTGAACCACTTCTTAAGACTGACGTAGTATTCACCGAACGGGCCAATGCAGAACTGCTTCTCGCCCTATGCTTCCGTGACGGCCTTGGTGATGAAGTGCAGTTTTGCCAATGGGCAGAGAAAGCCCTCTCGAATCAGGCCTCACTACTTCCCCCCACTGAACAGCACATTGCTCTGTTCAACGCCTACTTATCCAATCCCGATCACTTCAACCGGGCAGCGGACCACCTCTACCAAGCTTTTGAAGCCAATGCTCCTATCCAATCGCGTAACCTGCTCTGGCTCGCCAATCTCTCTTATGCAGAGGCTGGGAAAAACCCCGCGCTTGCACAAAGAGCGATTCGCATCTTTTCCCACTTTCTCGAAAAGAGAGATACCCACGACCCTCTATTCACTGAAGAAATTCGGGTGAAACTTTATACTCTCTACCACCAAGCTGACCGAGAAACAGAGTCCGATGCCATCCTTGAAAACCTGATCGCTGATTATCAGGCCTCTCCTAAAACCCAGTGGGCTCATGACCAAGAGGCAAAACTTTATCTCGGAGAAGCCTGCCTTAAAAGAGGGGAAAAAGAGAGGGCCGAGAAGCTTTTTGAAGAAGCAGCTGAAGGGAGATCCATCATCAATAACCGCTTTACAGCTTCTGCTCTTCTCCATAGTGCCCGCCTAAAAATCGCTCGATTGCCCAAAGAACAACTTACAGCGACCCACCCCGATCTCTTAAAAGCCGCTGCTCAACTCAAAGCTCTTGTGCTTCAGAAATCCCTCCAAAATGAACCTATTCACCTCGAAGCTGCCCTCGATTACATCGATCTTCAAACCCTTCTCGAGCCAGCCAGCGAAAAGAGCGCCAAGAAATTTTTCCTCCTACGAAAAACGAAAGCCGATTTCGAATCGAAAGAAGATCTTCTCTCCCAAGACTACCATGCAGCCGAAGTCCGATTCCCCGCTAAGTATCAAATTTATCTCTCTTACAAACAGTTCTTTGAAGCTGAAATTTTCTTAGCGGAAGCCGATCTCTCATCAGACCTGGAGCGAAAAAAAGAGTTGCGTGCAATCGCCAAAGCCCTTTTCCTGCAAATTGCAGATGCGTCTCTAGAACCCGTCCTCCGTGAGCGGGCCCTGCAGCGCCTCAACAGTCTGAAGAGCGTCGATGAACAGCCCATTTAAACCAACTCGCCGTTTCCTCCTCTCGCTCTGCATCGTTACTTCCTTTAGCGTACATACTGGATTTCTTGCCTTCCTCCAGCGGCACTCTCTCTGGTTTTATTCTCATGCCACCCCTCATGTCGCAGGAATCGAAACCCCCTGGCTCCAGCTCACCGACAAAGCTCCTCGCGATAAAATCCTCCGCGAAGCATTTGAAACACCTCCAGCCAGTGAACAAACCCCAACGCCTCTCACACCTACAGTAGAACCCACGCCTCTTCGACTCACTCACCGCTCAATCAACGTCCCCGAACCCTCCATTTCGCCCCCGCTTCCGCTCCCATTCCCCATCGAACAGCTCCTCGCAGCCAATAATGATCTATTTCCCATTCGCAATTTCACCTTACCCCCTCTTCAACCCCTCGATCTCTTTGCTTCTCTGCCTCATGATCTATTGGCATCCACCCCTCCTGAAGAAAAAACGCCTCCCGAGTTCCTTCCCAATATAGAAAATTCTTCGAGTAATGCCCTCATCGCGGAAGCACCTGCTCTCGACCACCACACCCTCTCCGCCTCGAATATTCCATTTTCAGAACCCCTCGTTCTTTCTGCGCCTGTACTCAATGAAGTCTCTCTTCCCAAGCCTGCTACTCCCACTCTTCCTTCTCCCAATATGCCGCAGTTTCCCTCTCTCTCGGAGCTTGAAACGGTCAATCTCTCCAATTGCTTCGATTCAGAAGTGGTCTTTCTTCCCCGCGAAGATGGGCCGGGCTATATTTTTGCCATTACATTTGTCGCTCATCCTGATCTTGACCTCCCTAAGCTGCGACAAAACATTTTCTTCCTGATCGACCGCTCTAACTCAATTCAACAAGACCGCCTCATTGCTTCGAAAAATGCAGTTGAAAAAGCAATCAACGAACTCGATGCCGATGACTCATTCAACGTGCTCATTTTCGATAGCAAAGTTGAAAAATTGTTTCCCACTCTTACCCCTGCGACCCCCCAAGCTCAAGTTCGCGCAGAGACTTTCTTAGACAAAATCATTCTCGGCAGTTTTTTTTCTTTCCCCGATCTCTACAAACCTCTTTTGCAAACCATTCCAGCAGAAGTGCAAGAAAACGAGCTTTATACAGCCATTCTTCTTTCCGATGCAGAAAATTTAGGGAAAAAGAATTTTCAAAGAGAAATTCTCCACGATTGGTCTCTTCGCAATGCAGGCCGCACCGCTCTTTACGCCATTGGAATGAATTCCGATCAACACCTCGCTACTCTCGATACGGTATGTGCCTTTAATAAAGGTCGTCTCTATTCTTCCTCAACCAATCGTGGAATTAAGCGAAAACTCCTTAAGCTCATTAAAAATATCAAATACCCGGTCGCTAAGAACCTCGCTGCAACAGCGGTTTCGCGCGGCCCCAGCGGGAAAATCGAGCTCTATCCAAAATCTTCAGTCGCTCCCCATCTTTACATGGGCCAACCTTACGTAATCATTGGAACAACAGAAACATTGGACGATTTTATTCTCTTTGTGCAAGGCCGCCTGAAAGATCGATGGTTAAACATTAAGAAAAACATTTCGTTCCTCAATGCAAAAAAGGGCGGCCACACCCTCCGCTCGGAGTGGGCTTTGAAACAGGCTTATCTCCAGTATGAACTCTATGTGGCTGATGACAACCCAAAACATCTTGAAATTGCAAAAAGTCTTCTCGAACCTTTCGATCTTCAAGCGGCTTTCGAATGACCCTTCGCATCATTGGCGGCCTTTTTGGCGGCCGCTTTCTCAAAACTCCAAAAGGCCCTCAAACTCGCCCTACAACAAGCTTATTGAGACAAGCTCTCTTCAATATATGCCAAGATTTCATCGCTCACGCACGCATCTTAGATCTCTTTGCAGGAAGTGGAGCAATTGGATTTGAAGCTATCAGCAGAGGAGCTTCATTTGTCACATTTGTCGAACGAGATAAACGAGCAGCTGCATGCATTCGAGAAAATGCGGTCTTTCTTCAAGTCGAACCCCAGGTCCAAATCCTTTCAATGGACGCCTCTCTAGCCCTCTCTCGGCTCCTGAGCCCCTACGATTTCATCTATATAGATCCCCCCTACGACCTGAAAGTTGAGCCTCTCATCGCGCTAATTGTAGAGCGCAAGCTCCTTGCACCTAGAGGCTTACTTTTTTTAGAAGAACGGTATAAGCCGAAAGCGCCTCCTCCAGCCTACCCAGGCCTCGACCTCATAGAAAGCCGCCGTTACGGAATTGCCCATCTTCACCAATTCCGTTTGCCGATTTTAGACGTAACTATTTGAAAATCAATTGAAGTTGCTGAATAAATAATACTTAACTTCTATAGCCCGTCGGGCTGCTCCCCTTCGGGGCCAGTTCGCTCCGCTCACCTGCTCCGCGGGGAAAAGGTTCACTGAACCTTTTCCCCGATTCCGCAGCCCCCGCGGCCCAGGGACCCTAACTGCGACTTTGCCGACCGGACGTCCTAAAGGCCGTCCTATCGCGTATTCCCACCCCTAAAGGCGATGCGCCTTTAGGGGTGGGAATACCGCGAAAAGAAGCGTAGCGACTGGTCCTCGAAGCCGCAGGTAGGCCCCTGGAGGCAGGGGCGGAGCATCCCGACGAGCTGTAGCGATTATTTTTTCTTTGCTTATAACAATGTAAAGCGGCTTTACATTTAGCGTGTAGCTTCTAGCAATTCGCCTTCTTTATAGTAAGAAACGGTCATATTGCCATTTTGATCATATTTCCGCTTTTCACCGTTTGGCTTATCAAAGGCAAAGAACTGAACCAAGAGAGGTTTTCCACTTTCGTAATACTTCTTAAAGAAGCCGTGTCGCTGACCTTTGTGGTATTCCGCTTCAAAGACAAGCGTCCCTTCCCGATTCCAGCTTTGAGAAAGGCCATGCAGCTGATCGTCTTGATAGTGGAAAATCGAAGCTAGAGAGCCATCTTCATGATAGGTTTTCTCATCGCCTTCCCGCTTGTCTGTTACATAAGGCGTTTCTCGGAAGACAGCGCCATTGGGGAAATAATGAGTGATCAACCCTTCGCGTTGATTATTGAAGTAATCGACCGTCGTGACCAATTTCCCGTCAGCCCCAAATAGCCGAGCACGGCCCTGCTTCACCCCTTTTTCATAAGGCGTTTCAGCAATTTTGAGTCCGCGATCATTATATTCAGTCACCAATCCGTGTAATTGATCACTTTCAAAATTGGCCTCGACCGCTTTTATTTTCCGCCCACTCGTTGATGAGGCATAAAAGATCTCGTGCAGACCATTTTTGAAGTTATCTCGATATGTAAAAACGATTTCTCGACCATCGGCCATTTTTTGAAAGAAACGTCCATCCAATTTTCCTTGAGAATAGTTCGCTTCTTCAACCAAGGCTCCTTGTGCATCCCACAATTTTTTCATTCCGTTGAGTTTGCCATGGTCGTAAAAAATAATGCCTTGGGTTTTCCCATCTCGATAAAAAGTCGTTTCAGCACCGTGAAGCTTTCCCTCTTCATCGTAGTGCACACAGCGTGCGAGCCTTTCTTCATCGGGTTGCCCGGCTTGCGCTGATGGATAGTATTCTCGATGTTCGCCGATCGGTTTCCCATCGTGAAAATGTTGGATCGATTGAATGGAGCCATCATTGTACCATGCAGTGAGATCTCCCTCGCTCAAATCGCGATGAAAGACTGCTACTCTTTCCAACTGGCCATTTTCATAAAACCATTGTTGGACCCCTTCTTTTAGGCCATTTTCAAAATTGAGTCGTGTCCGAATTTGACCAGAATCCCACCAAGTAAGAAGAGAACCTTCCACTAAATCGCGATAATAAGTGGCTTCAAACAGAACACCACTTTTTTCATTCCACTCGCGATGCATCCCTTGTTTTAAGCCAAACGAATATTCGACCCGCGTTTTTAGCTGACCATTTTCAAACCATTCTGACTGGACGCCATCTGGATGATCGGCTTGGAAATAGGCATCTAATTTCGTATTCCCATTGGCGTACCACTCTGCAGAAGGACCGTCTTTCAATCCAGCGGCAAAATTGACTTTCTTTGCTAATACTCCATTTTCATGCCACTCTTCATGCAGACCATCTCGCTTTTCGTCTTTATAACGAGTATGTACTTTGATTTGGCCAGAAGGATAATACTCTTTTTGTTCTCCGTCGTACTTGCCAACTGAATAATGGTACTCAACTTTTACCTGACCATCAGAATACCATTCTGTGTAAAGGCCATCCAATTTTTCATTCAGAATCCAATATTCGCGGCTCTTCTGACCATTTTCATGAAATTCGTTGATTGCTCCGAGCAGTTTCCCTTGCTGATCATATTCTGCTCGATATGCTGCAGATCCATCGGGGTGATTGCGCCAATGTTTCCCGACTGGGATTCCCTCTTCATAAATTCCTTGTCCTAACAGAGTCCCGTTTTCTGCAAAGGTGAGTTCTTTGCCAACTTTGACTCCATTTCTGTACTGAACGCGATACTGTTCTTTTCCATTTTCATGATAACGAGTGTGGAACCCAAATGGTTTTCCACCTCGGAAGTCAGCCACTTCGCGAACTCGGTGTTCTTCATCGTACAGAATGACAGCAGGATTTTTGCCATCTCCTTCCAACTGACCCTTAGAAAACCGGCGCTGCGCTCGAACAGTCCCATTCGCATACCATTCCATCGCGAGGCCATCCGCTTTTCCCTCTTTGTGAGGAATCAATGCAGCTTTGGTCCCAGTCTCATAATATTGGACGAGGTCGCCATCTAACTCTCCGTTGGAGTAGAAAGCTTCTTCTTTCAGTTTCCCATTTTCATAAAAAGCAAGTGCTCGGCCATTGGGCTTCCCGTGCGAGAAAAATTGAGAGAGAAGCACTTTTCCTTCTGGAGAAAAGAAACGGACTTCTCCGCGCAAAACGCCCCGTTCAAAGGAAGCTGCTTTTGCAAGTTGTCCCTCTGGGTTGAAATCGACCCTCATTCCATGGACGACTATATTGGATCCCCATTCTTTAGCGACTGAAGATCCTTCATCGACCAAAATGACGTCCATTTCAGCTTGGATTCGTCCATTTTCGTGGAATAAAATTTCTTTTATTGGAATTTCTCCGCCATCTAATAAAGGCTGGTAAAAAAGGACCACCTGCGGACTGCCGTTCGAATAAGATTTTGCCACATCAGCTCGCCAATTCGGCTCCCGCGCCTTTAGAGAAAGGACCAATTGAGGGAGCGATTCTGCGGTGATCTCTGTTGCAGCAGCAAAACCGAGAGAGGAAAAACTAAGAACTAAAAGAAAGAAGATTTTTTTCATGATATTTGGGAACCATTTTGCTTTAAAGGTAGAGAAAAATTCTAATTTCGGCAAGTCGGATTTTCTTCCTGGCGAAAGAGCTGAGGTAAAAGAAACTCCCTCTTCGACTCTTTATAGCGTAGTGTCAATACTCCTGTGGGCGCCACGTGACCGGTTGAAAAAAAATCTACAATGACCCTATTTGTCAATGCATGATTGAAATAAAGTTGTCCTTTATGGAGAGGGGATGGCTGCTTTGCAAAATTCAATCGCTCAGGGTCTTCTACACACAAAATTCTGACTTTACATCCCTCTTTTCCGCTTTCAATGACCACCTGCCAATCGGCATGGGTATTGATTGCGAGCGCCTGCGCATACAACAAAAAACTCTCCAGGCGATTCGTATCCTGTTTAAAACGTTGTACTTCAAGCCATCGATCGACGCGCCAATACATTGCGCCGCCCGCAATAGCCAAAATAGCAATTGCCACCATCACTTCAAGGAGGGTGAAGAATCTATTCTCCTTCTTTCTCTTCATAAAAATGTTTATTTTTGGAAGTAATTTCAAAATCTTTTTTATCCGAAGTCAGAGTAATGCTAAAAGGAGCTCCCCACCCATCTTTCATCAGCTTCTTAAGATCTTTTGCAAGGCCAAGTGCCTTGAGTGCTTGTTCAGGTTCTTTCTGAACTTTCTCCGGATCTTTTCCTTCAGCAACACACATCAAAAGCATGTCGTGCAACTGCTCTTTAGCTTGAATCGATTTAAATTTTTTCCCTTTGTCGAGCGATCCCTTCATATTATAACCGATGACGCCTGTGATGAGGCTAATCAATAGAATCACAATCATCACTTCGAGAAGAGTTAAGGTTCTTTTTTTCATAATAAATCCTTTAATTTGCAAATGAACCAACATCTGTAATCGGCAATAATACCGAGAGGAGAACAAAACCTACAATAGCTCCTAAAAAGAGGAGTAATGCAGGCTGTGCAACAGTGGAAAAACGAGCCAGTGCTTGTTCTAGATCTTCTTCATAAATTTCCGCAATTTGCCGCATCATGCTGGGAAGGTTGCCCCCTTCTTCGGCAATCCCGAGCATTCGAGGCACGAGGGGGGGAATGAGTGGATGGCCGGTAAAAGGAGCATGGATTGGCTCGCCTTGAGCAATCACTTGTTCAGCATGTCGAACCACTTCTTCTAAAATGAGATGGCGCATGGTCGTTCGAGCTTGAGAAAAGGCAGCGACAATGGGGACCCCGCCCTCAAGCAGCGTCGCCGACGCACGGCAAAAACGAATGAGCGCTACTTTAGCAAAAAGTCGATTCAAAAGAGGGAGCCGCAAGAAATAGGTCTGACATTTTTCTTTCCATTTCGGCAAGAGAGCGATGGCAAATCCCAGTCCGATTCCTGCCACGGGGAGCGAAGCCAAAAAAAACTTTGAACGGCATGCAACATGACTAATAGAGAAAACGATTTGGGTAAAGGGGTGCAACTCTCGGCCTTCAAAAAGTTCTTCCAACGAGGGGACGACATAGAAAAGAAGAGAACCAAAAACAAACAAGCAAAACCCAAAAAGAAGTGTGGGATACAACAGCGCGTTAATCAGCTGCTTTCGCACATGCTGTTGCTTGCTGAGCAAAACACTCAATTCCTCCAAAGCAGGCCCCAACCGACCCGTTGTCTCGGCATTAGCGATCATTGCAACATATAACAAATCAAAAGTTTTTGGATGTCTTGCAAGAGCGGCTGAAAAAGAGCGGCCAGCTTTCACTTGCTCGCAAAGGTCGAGAAAAAGTCGTTGAGCTTTTTGCCCGCGGTATTTTTCTTCCATTGCATAGAGCGATTCATAGAGCGGAAGACCCGCGCGCAAAAGGCGAGCTAATTCTCTCGTTAAGTTGAGCACCTCTCCTTTCTTGAGGAGAGATTTGGAAGGGGCATGACTCAGCGGCTCAATACGCGTTAAAAAAATCGATTGTTTGAATAATTTTTGTTTAGCATCGGAGAGACTCTCCGCATCTAGTGCACCTGAAATTTTCTTTCCCCGTTCATTGAGGGCTTCGTAGCGAAACAGAGCCATTTTAGACTCCCTCTTCTACCATTCGAGTGACTCGGAGCACCTCTGCACTCGTCGTGAGACCAGCTCGAACCAATTCCACTCCTTTCGAAAAAAGAGTGATCATGTCTTGAGAGAGCGCTGCTTTTCGCAGCTCTTCCGAATCTTGACTCTTCAAAACTTGGGTCTTGATGCGAGAAGTGACAGGCATGAGTTCATATACTCCAAGCCTGCCTCGATATCCTGAAAGGAAGCATTTTTCACACCCCTTCCCCCGGTGAAATTGGGTACGACTAAACTTTAGTTTCAATTCGGCCATTTCTTCTGCAGTAGGCGCATAGGCCTCTTGGCAATCAGAACAAATGCGTCGAACCAAACGCTGGGCTAATACACCGAGAATCGAGGAGGCAAGAAGATAAGGCTCAATGCCCATATCGGCTAGACGAGTCAATGCAGAAGGAGCATCATTCGTGTGTAACGTGCTGAGAACTAAATGTCCGGTCAACGAAGCCTGGATTGCAATCTCCGCCGTCTCTCGATCCCGAATTTCTCCAATCATGATGATATCGGGATCTTGACGCAGAATATGACGCAGCCCCTTTGCAAAATCGAGTTCGATCCGCGGATTGACGTTCATCTGCGAAATCCCATTGAGCTTATATTCTACCGGATCTTCGATCGTCATGATGTTGGTATCAGGCTCATTGATTTCGGCAATGGCGCTGTACAGCGTTGTCGTTTTTCCACTTCCTGTGGGACCAGTAACAAGAACAATTCCTTCGGGCATGCGAATTAATTTTCGCATCTCTTTTAAAAGAGGTTCGTCCATTCCAATTTGATCGAGCCCCAAAAAGATATTCCCTTTATCGAGAATGCGAAGAACGATTCGCTCTCCATGCACAGTAGGAAGTGTACTGACGCGCAGATCCGTTTCTCTTCCTCCATGCTTCAATTTAATCCGTCCATCTTGCGGCAATCGATGCTCGGCAATGTCCAATTTGGCCATGACCTTGATGCGGGTCAACAATTGCAACTCAATTCCACGAGGAGGCTGATGGCGCCGATGAAGCACACCATCAATGCGGTAACGAATAGCCAATCCCTCTTCAGTCGGCTCAAAGTGAATATCAGAAGCGCCTTGTTGAACTGCCTCAAGCAGGATCGCATTGACCATCCGAATGATTGGATTTTCTTCCTTGCTCTCCAACAGGTCATAGTCGTCGGGAGACTCAGAAGCTGTTTCCTTGGCATCTACTCCAGTGATAAGCTTGCTCGCTTCTCCCTCTTTTTGCCGATAGCAATGCTCGATGGCAAGTTCGATGGCTGATCGAGAAGCATAGGCCATTTTTAGAGGACGTTTTAAGAGAAGACGGAGTTCTTCAATCGCTTCTAAGTCAGTCGGATCAGAGAGGGCGATGATACATTCGCGCTCGTTCTCCTCAACAGGGAGAATTTTTTTTTGTTTTGCAAAAGAATAAGGGACGAGAGGAATTCGATCGCGCACGAGCTTGCAGAGCATCACATCTTCTAAGACAGGGAGGTCAAATCGCTTCGCAAGGGTCTCTTCCGTCATCTCAATACATATCAAACAACATTTTCATACTATTCCCAAACAGCTTCCTTCGCTCTTTAGCTTTGGCTTCATCGATGCAGGCTAAAAATTCTGGCACGTCTCCTGCTCGCAATTGATACTCTGTTTGTCGAATCTGTCGCAGATCGTCGACTGGATCGTGAATGATGTGAGGAGTGATAAAAATAAACATCTCCGTATTGGTATCGACCGATTTGGTGAGGCCAAAGAGTTTGCCAATTCCTGGCAAATCTCCGAGGAATGGGATTTTATCGCGGGTATCTTCTTCAATTTTTCGACGCAATCCACCCAGGATCACCGTCTCTCCATCTGGAATACACACTTCGTTCTCAACATGGCGACGCGTCACAGGAGGTCGATCGTTCGCCGTCATCTGAGTTGTGTCAAATTCCAAATTGGTTTGGAGAGAGACAAAGCCAGGTCGTGCGAGCTCATCGGTGTTTTCACTATCGGCCAAGTGAATCGTCGGTGTTAGGAGAATGGTAATACCGTACTGAGCACGAGTATACGACTGCTCAACAGTTACACCTGCCTGAGTGTTCAATTGGATCGCGCCGTTATTGATCGAAATTTCCTCTACAATTGAAACGGTGGCCGGTGTTTGATTAATCGCCAACACAGAAGGATTTGCATTGATCCGAATATCTTCTTGAGCAAGCAGGAAGTTATAGACGAGATCCATCGCGGGGGATCCGCTGCTGTTCGGCTTGCTATAAATAAAACTGAGAATGCCGCGATGAAAAGCACTCGCGTTGTTGTCAAAAGTCATGGCTGACTCTTTGACTCCGCTTGAATTCGTCCCGATTTGCAGCAAATTAAAGCCCACCTGGCGACGGTCATGCAATTTTTTCTCCACGAGGAGAACATCGAGCTGTACCATTCTTTTGGGCACGTCGAGCCGCTTGATCAAACTTTTGATTTTTGGCAGCTCTTCTCGCTTTACAACCATCAAGATCGAGGTCGTCTTGTTATCGACCACGAAATTTCCAAAATTGGTATTCGCTTTCTTCTCAATAACTCCCGGCTGCATGAAAGGAGCCTGGGCAGGAAGAATGGGATTATAGGCATTGCTCGGTGGCGGAAAAATTTGCGCTCCGTTCGGTTCTTGCGGGGGCACCGGAGGAACAGGGGGAGGTGGGGGTGGAGGCTCTGCTTTCTTGTCAAAATTGGATCCAATCAAGGAGTCGTAAATTTTTTCTAAAACTGCCGCAATGTCTTCGGGATTCGAATGTTTACAGGTATACCAATAGATGACTTTCTCGCCCGGGTCTTCGAGCTGACTTTCCAAGTCTTCTAAAATGTGTTGCCCTCGATCGACCGTTTCTTTCTCTCCAATCAGCACAAGTCCTTGCGGCAGCGTCAATACAATCAATTCATCTGCGCCTGAAGGATAAAAAGAAGGTCGCGCTTTGGTCGAACTATCTGAAAAGACTGCTTTCAACACCTTTTCAGCTTCAGTTGCCTGCATCTTCACCAGCGAGATAAGCCGAACTACTTTTCCCGTATTGCTTTCCCAGACCGTGTGGTAAAGGCCCAATAATTTTTCGATTGTCTCTTTAGATGAAACCAAAATAACTTTTGATCCCATCGCCTGAACTGTGGTTTGCTTAGGATCCGAAAAACGCTCAAAAAAGGCTTGGACCGCTTTGATTTGTTCTGGAGGAGGAGTCAAGACGAAAAAGAGGCGGGCATGATTCACAAAGAGGCTTAATTTTTCTTCTCGATCAACGACCGCCTCGATCGCTGAAGGATCGAGTTTTAAAATGTAAAGCTGCTTTACATTTGCATTTATCTTCTTAACACCTACCCCGTTATGGATCAAAATTGCTTCAATCAGGTCGCTCCACGTCTCCCGCGGCAAAGGAAGGTTAGTGAACAAGCTGATCTTCATCGAACTCAGTTCGGGCGGAATGATGTATAAGCTGTCAGCAGCTCCATATTCCATGACAAGCTGAGCAACCGTCGTCTCTCCCATATCCCAGAGAGCGTAGGGCTCCTCTCCTCCAGCCACTTCATTGGCTGCTGTGCGGCGCCATTGTTCTTCTAACTGGCTGATCTTTGTTCGAATGTTTCGCACTTCAGCAAGAAGCGGCGCAAACTCTCCCTCAGGAGCTCCGCTATTCATCAACTGCTCAGCAGCGAGAAATTTTTCTTTGAGTAAGTCTTTCCATTGACGCAGCGAGAAATTGAAGCGAATCGCCCCTTCTGCGTCGGCTTTTAAAAAGGACGAACCTGCTTCGGAAGGACTTTCAGCAGTCTCTCCTTCAGCTTCTCCCCACAAAGGGAAGGCTAAAAAGAAAATCCACCATTTTTTAGGCTTCATCGGTTCTTCCCTCGCCCTTTATGAACGCCAGGCCCTTGGCGCCGTTGCACAGGACATTCCATTGTAGCCTTTTGGGTGCGCACGGCGGGAAAATAGTGTCCGCAAACATTTTTGACAGCGCCTTTAGTTTCAATGCAATCGAAGACAAACAAATCGCCTGTTAACTCGCCTTTTACATAAGCATTTTTTTCTTCTTCTTTTCGTAAAATCCGCCATCGTTGGTCTGTCTTCAAAACCCAGTCTCCGACTTTTAAAATCAAACATTGTTTATCCATCATGCAGCTAATCTGCTTCTCGGAACGGACCCGTAACTGCGCAAAGAAATCCTCGCTCCGCATTTTCAATGGCGTTGATAAGGTCGGCGGAAGGCGCAAACAGACGTGCGAAGATGCCTCCCATCCTTCTAGCTCTAATCCATGAGAGGTTGCCTTTTTGATGCGAGCAATCGGCAGGCCTTGAGCTTCTTCTATCTGAGCAATGGATTGCCATTGGTGGTCTTTGAATACGAGCCAAGCATTCATAGAAACATCGAGAAATGTTCCTCCTGACCCCATTTCCAACCGATGGATCGCCTCTCCGCCTTTATATTCTTCTAAAAACAGGTCGGTTCCCCACCAGCGGGCTTCTCCCAGCTCTCGAAAAGGGCTAGATTCAGGAAATTCTTCGGCTGATTGAATGGGCGTCTCCTGAGCAACAACTGGCCAAATTTGTTGCTCGGTTGTATCCCCGGTTAAAGTCTCATAGACCAATGCTGCTTCAGCACACCTTGCATCACCGACTCGCAAATCGAGCCAAAACCGGCCATCTCCCGAAGAAAATTGGAGCACCCCCGTCTTATTGAACTCGATCGGTAGCCGGACAGGCACTTCCACCCGCTTTGACTGCTTACTTTCGTTTAACCGGACGAGAAGGCCTGAACCTTTTAAAGAAGAGGCTGGACGAGGAGGATCGAGAGAAAAAGAAATCTGCTCGCGTGCATCGCCTACAACAACAGGAGCTTCAGCAAGCTGAAGACGAATATCAACAGAAGGGGGTATTGGCTTTACATGCTCATATCCCCCAATCCATGGGTGGTCGACAGACAATAGCTGAACATATAGACCAATGGCCGGTAAGTTGCTGAGGATTAGCACCAAACTTCCCAGCCATGAGATCCGTTCAAGGCCCAAAAAAAGACAGTCTCGTAAGTGCATGATCATATTAAACAAACAGGTTAGTTTAGGAGATTGGGAAAATAAAGTGAAAGCAAGAAACTTAAGTTTTTCTGAATAAAAATTTTAGAATAAGCCTCCGCCCCCTGAGGTCACGGGAAAAAGATTGCGAATAATTAAATTAGAGAATTAAATGATAATTAATGGAAGTTTAAATAGAGGGGAGCTCGGGTCATGGATAAGAACAACTTCACCGAAAAGTTGAAAGAAGGCGTTTCGGTTGAGCAGATCGAACATTTCGCGCGTAAACACACCACTGAAGTATTTACTGTTCTAGCGGTCATCATCGGAGCCGTTTCAAGTATTTTCAATTTCTTTACTGGACCTGCATTGACCATCATCTTTCTCGCTGTCGGAGCGCTCTTGGGCGTTTTCTTCCCGTCTCCCGTCGAGAAAGGTCTCAAACATCTTTACGGCTTTCGCCACAAACAAGAAAAAACTACACAGCTCGTCTTAGGCGCTATTGAAATGGTTGTAGCCATTTTCATTCCTTTCCTTCTATTCGGATTGATGGGCTTGCTTGCAGGGACGTCTTATCACTACTATACCCGCCATGCCCAAATCGTTGCGGAAAACAAAGTGCATAAAATGCCCCGCGCATCCTCCGGCGACGAACACGATTAACGAACAATCGTTCGTTCTCGCAGAGAAATATAATCGGCGAGCGAGTACGACTTCTGCGTAAAATTCGCTTGTAGAAATTGAGCCGCTGCTGAAGATTCTCCATCTACTTCTAATAGTCCTTTCACTTCTTCTAAAGCAGCGAGCTCGCCAGGACCATTATTGAGCTGCTTTTGCAGACAAGCAATCCGCAATAAATTACATACATAGAGCGCTGAGCCCCCTTGCAAACGATCGCTTTTCCACACCTTGCTATCCAATGTCTTTTCAATCACTTCTTTGAGCGCTACCGCTTTTTCTAATGCCTCTTGATATTGCCGTTTCTCAATGAGCAAACTCGTCTCTGCAAAAGAAGCATGAAGAGGAGAAATTTCTTTCAGTCGAGCAACACACTTTTGAATTGCTGGCTCCGCCTTTTCCACGCTTCCTACCGCTAGCAATGTCTGGGCAATTTCTGCTTCGACTGCCCGCTCCAATCCAGGTAGTTTTCGAAGCGACTGATGCATCTTCTTAGCCAACTTTTCATCCGTTGGAGATTTTTTCCATTCTTCGAAAGCAACTCTTGCTTTTACGACTTCAGCTCCACTGGGGCCTGTCGTCAAATAGGCAATGATAAGGGCAGCACATCCGAGAGCTGTTCCAGCGTAGGTATACACCTTATTTTTATGAAAAAAATAATACTGTAAAATTCTCTCTTTCCAGTCCAATTCGTTTTTCATGCTCATTCTCCTATAAATAGTTTCCATTTCATCGAGCGTCCGTTGGAACGTAAACTGCTCGAGAACTAATTGATGTGCCTGTGCTCCTAGACGATGACAAAGGGAGCGATCTTCTTTTAATTTACGAACGGCAGCCACGACTTCTGTGGGAGAAAAAGAAGGAACTTGAATTCCCGTTTTTCCATCCAAACAAACTTCGCATAGTCCGCCTGTCGCCGTCGCAATCAATGGCTTTTTGAAGTAAGCCGCCTGCAAAATCGCCTGTGAAACTCCTTCATGCGCGGTACTCAAAAGGGCAAATGCATCTAATGAGGCGATCGCTGGGAAAGGCTGCTCTAAATGTCCCGTAAAATAAACAATAGAGTTGAGATTCATCTCTTTTGCCAACGCCCGATATTTTTCTGCATGGCCGCCGCCTACGATGACCCATTTCAATCCCTTTTCTTCGCGAAGAGCATTTGCAGCTTTAAGAAAGTCTTCAATCCCTTTCCACGAGCGCATGAAACAAACAGTCCCTACTAAAAAATCGGTCGATTCTATGCCCCATTTCTTTCGGAACTCTCTCACTTCTTCCCGATTAACCTGGATTTTCGTAGGATCCACTCCTGTCGCTACAGAGCAAAAAAGAGAAATTGGTTTTTCCGATTGCTGGGACAGTGAAGGAATCACGCCCGAGCACGTGGTCACTACAAAATCAGCCAAGGTCCCATAAACAACTCGACTGTTCCAGCCATTTTTTACCGGGGTAGAGAGATGGCGAGTGCGAAGAATTTTTTTTCCTGCCAAGCGAGCTGCAATGCCCCCAATCCAGGCGTCGAGGGAAGAGTGTGTATTGACGAGATCAATTTGATGTTTCCACAAAATCCACAGCAATCGAAACAGCGTAAATGGCCATGCAAGCTTTTTAAAAAGAAGGAGATACGATGTAAATCCAGCCGATTTAGCGTGAAGTCCTAATGCGCCGTTCGACGTGACTGCAAAAAAGACCTCGTGACCACGCGCTCGCATTCCTTCTGCTTCGCGCAGAATCCGAATTTCCTGTCCTCCCCACCCGGGAGATGCTTCTAAATGCAATATTCTCATGACTTGCTCTCGAGCAAACCATAGGAGCGCCAAAAATTGCAACGCTCGAGAAATATTTTTCGATGCCCTGAAGAAAAGGGATACTGTGCCAATTCTGCAATAGGAACCCATGGGAAAGAGGGATGATCAACCTTTTTCTTCAATCGAAAATGGAAAGGAAATAAATGGGCGCTAAACCGAGTAAACGAGTGTTCCACAGGCGGTAGCCGACTCATGAGTTCCAGTTTTTTTCCAAGCAATCCCTCAAGCTCTTTTTGAACCGCTCGTAACGTCTGCTTTCCCTCAAAGTAAGGAAATTCGCTCAAACCTCCCATTAGCTGTCCTTCTGGATTTTTTCGGAGCAAAACACACCCTTCGGCTTCGACAATCGCAACTCCTCTTACAATCTTTTCAATCTTGGGCGGTATTGGTTTCAATGGAAGCGAATCAACTTGTCCTTTCGCATGCGCTTGGCAGCTCATTCGCAAAGGGCACGCCTCGCACCGCGGCTTAGGTAAACATATGGTTGCACCCAATTCAATCAATGCCTCTGCAGTCACCCAAGGCTGTTCTCGATTCAACAACCCTTCTGCTGCCTGTTCAATTTTTCTTTTTGTCGCCACTTTTTTGACATCTTCAGCAATCCAGAAATATCGAGTGACAACTCGCTCTACATTTCCATCTACCGCAGCTGCTCGCTGATGAAAGCCAAAACTTAAAATTGCTCCAACAGTATAAGGCCCGAGCCCTCGAATCGACAGTAATTTTTCTTTTGAGCAGGGGAGCTCACCGTTGTATTCGCGCATCACTTGCTGCGCTCCTGCATGCAAATTTCTCGCTCTGCTGTAATAGCCAAGTCCTTCCCATGCCTTGATGACCTGTTCAAGAGGCGCTGCGGCGAGAGTCACTATATCGGGAAATAACTTCATCCACCGTTCAAAATAAGGGCCAACAACTTGAGCTCGCGTCTGCTGCAACATCACTTCAGAGACCCATATTCGATAAGGGGTCGGCTTGTCTCGCCAAGGAAAAGATCTACGATTTTCTAGAAACCACGCTTCCAAACGATTTTTCTCCCGAGGAACTCGCTATTATTGCAAAATGACCATTTATGAAATACGCCGGTTTGATTTTTGATGAATCCTTTCACTATCTCGATCATCTCGGCCCCTTTTGCGCTCTCATGGATTGGCCTCTGATTGTCTGGGAAGATTCGATCGCCGACGCATGCCAAACCTATTATCCCGATCTCCAAGTCATTCAAAAAAAAATGGGAGATCTCCATCCTCCCTGTCTTGTCACTTGCGTCAGTCGCCCCCTTCTCGAAGCGGCTCTCAGCCCTCACCATCCTCCTGTTCAAATGATGTGGCTCCCTCATGGCCTTTCCGACAAAGGCTGGAAAAGCCCCTTCTTTGAAGCCCTTGGCTGCGAACAATTTCTGCTCGTCTATGGTCAAAAGATGCGCGATGTCCTCTACGCAAAAAACATTTCAGTCCCCCAGATTTCAGTTGGCAACTTCCGGAAAGTTTACAGCGAAAAACACCGCCCTTTCTATGAAAAGCTGCTTGAACAGCGGTTTGGAAAAAGGCGCTTCATTCTCTATGCGCCAACTTGGGAAGATTGCGAAAACAATGGCACTTTTTGGGAAGCATATTCCCAACTCATCCAACAAGTACCTAAAGATCGTACTCTCTTGATCAAACTCCATCCCAATACCGAACGACTCCACAGCCCGAGAATCGAACAATGCAAAGGGAAAGCTCCATCCAATGTCGAATTTCTCGAAAACTTTCCTCCTATCTATCCTCTTCTTGCCCGCACCGACATCTATATCGGCGATATGTCTTCTATCGGCTATGATTTTCTCTGTTGCCAGCGCCCGATGTATTTTCTATGTCGTGAGAAAGTAGATCCTAATCGCGACCCAAGCGCTTTTTTGATGCAGGCGGGAGAATGCATCGAACTCAACGAGATTTCACAACTCTTTCAAAAAAATCCCTCTCCCAATCCGACCCTCTTTCCCTACGCCTTCGATTCGGTCCCTTCGAATTTAAAAGAGAGGATTGAAGCATGCTTTTAAAAGCTTGTGCATTCAATACCGGACCAGACATCCATCTCCTCGATCACATCGCACCTCTCGCTTCCATCCTCAACATCCCTCTTATTGTCACCGAAGAAGAAAATGAACTTCTCGCAGCAAAATATTATCCTGAAGTGTCTACCGAGCGGTGGACTCATCTCGAATTTCATCTCAAAGAAATTGCCGACCGATTCGACCTGCTCATCGAATGCAAATATTGGGCGCCTCACCTCAAAGAGCTCTTTCGGACCCTCTTTCACAAAAAAATGGAACTCATCTTTTGCCCTCATGGACAATCAGATAAAGGCTATGCCACCCCACTTTTAGCTCCCTATGCAACTCAAGATGGCGTCCTTCTGTACGGCAATTTGCTGAAAAAAATGCTCGAAGAGTTAAATATCCAAATTCCTGACTACTGGATGATCGGCAATCATCGTTGGCTTTACTTTCAAACCCATCGAGAGAGATTACGAGCAGCAGCCCAAAAAGAGGTCTTTTCCTTCCTCGATCCCAAACGTCCCACTCTTCTCTACGCTCCCACTTGGCAAGATGCCGATCAATCGACCTCTTTTTTTGAGACCTTCCAGCAACTCAATCAAAAAAGCGACTGGAATGTCCTCATCAAAATCCACCCTCTCCTTTCACAAAGAGATCCCGCTCTATTTTGCCGACTCACTGCCTCTTTGGAAAACGTGTTCCTCATCCATGAATTTCCTCCTGTCTATCCGCTTCTTGAACGAATTGACGCCTACTTAGGCGATTATTCCTCTGTTGGGTATGACGTTCTTGCCTTCCAAAAGCCAATGTTCCTCCTTGCTCGCTCCTCCCTACCCCTAGCCCGGCTCCACTCCTGCGGACAAAGGGTGCATCCCGACCGCAATCTCCTCTTTCAAATTGAGAAAAATCTATGTAAAGCCAGGAATTTTGAGCCGCTTCAACGCGAACTCTACGAGAAAGCCTTTGGCTCACTCCAAGCTAAGGGGGGGGAGGACGTAGATAGAAGTAAGATCAGACAAATTCTCCGCCGAGGGAACAGCCTCTAATTCATAGGCAAAGGCCCCTTCACGCAGCGGCTTTACAGAGCTGACAACACCCACTTTCAGCCCAGGAGGAAAAACTCCATCGAGGCCGGAAGTGAGGAGAAAATCTCCCTTTTTTAAAATTCCACTTCGCAAATCACGAGCAGGCCCTTCTGCGTCACTCACATCACAATTGAATCCAACTCCCTTCAATGTCGACTTGAGAGAGCGAAAATAGGTAGCGCTACTGCCAAAAACCTCTCCCTTTGCTAAATAAGAATCGCTCCACCGAACCGGGAATTTTTTTTCCAACTGCGCCAATCCATCGACCGCGACCTGTTCTTTCCCTTGAGAGTATCTCTGCAATCGATCAAGCAAGACATGTACCAATGAGGCCATTTCTCGCTCTTGAATCGACCCTCTCACAGCTCGTACTGCAATTTTCAATCCTGAATCGGTGATGAGTCTCACTCGAGAATGTCGTTTGCCTACATACTCCACAATGCCGACCAAAGAAGCGCCTGCGACAACAGGGCTATTCTTGGCCACAATAGGCTGACCGAGCGCCTCATTATCCTCTTCTCCCACATCAATCCAGCAGCTGCTGCTCCATGAATTCGGATCGCGATAAATGATCCGTCCAAAGGCCGCCATCGCTTGTTTTTGAAGGAGAGCTTTCATCTCCTTCGTCCGTCGCTCAATGAATTCCTTGGGCTCTCCCTTCAATTCGCGAAACACATCGATTTGATCGCGCAACCGCTTTTCTGAACTCAGCCATTCGTAAACTAGATCGAGCTGGCTTCGCAATTGATGATTTTCCAACTGCAAGCTATTCACTTCCTGAGAAGAAACAGGGGCCACCGGAACGAGAGGCTTTCGAGCCGCATCGCCTAATTTCCAAAAAGGAGACAGTAAAGCCACCGTACGCGATCGGAGACGATTAGAGGCGCCCTCAGGCAAGCTGAGAAGCAAAAAGAGAAAGACAGGCAACAAGAAAAACGAGCGTTTCACGCTTCACTCACCGCAATCACCTGGTCTACTACACGATCGATATTTTGAGAAGTCAATCCTGCCACATTGATCCGGCCGCTATCCAACATGTAAATCCCATGCTTCTCCATCAATTCTTTTACTTGCTTGGGACTTAGATCGAGATAAGAAAACATTCCTTTGTGCTGCTGTACAAATCGAAAGTCGATTTTCTTTGCTTTAGCGACTAATTTTTTGACCAACAAAGCGCGCGCTTGCGAAATACGGTGGCGCATCTGATCTAATTCTTTCAACCACTCAACCTTCAACGCTCGGTCGTTTAAAACTTCCGCTACAATTTTGGCCCCATGAGCAGGAGGATTGGAATACGTCGTTCGGATAATTCTCTTGATTTGACTTCCTACTCTTGGCTTTACAGCCGCCTCTTTGCAGACGACAAAGAGAGCTCCAACCCTCTGACAATACAAACTAAAGTTCTTCGAACACGAATAAGCCACTAAAAACTCATGTCCTTCATCGAGAAAAAGACGCACCGGCCCTGCATCCTCCTCAACCCCATCTCCAAATCCCTGGTAAGCAAAATCGAAGAAAGGAAGGAGAGAACGCTCCTTGCAGATGTGAGAAATTTCTTTCCATTCTTCCAGCGTAGGATCACATCCAGTCGGATTGTGACACGTTCCATGGAAGAGAACGACGCTTTTTGGAGGAAGCGAGCGAAGATGTTTGAAATAAGCACTCTTATCAATCCCATGCTGGGCCGAGCTATAATAGGGCAATGTCTCTACTGTAAAGCCAGCCCTTTCAAAGATTCCCCGATGATTAGCCCACGTCGGCTGCGGGATCCAAACCCTCTTTCCAACTTCCTGAGCCAAAAAGTCAGCCCCCAGTCGAAGGGCCCCTGTACCGCCAATGGCCTGTGTGGCATATACCCGATCTTCGACGTTCCCCCATTCTCTAAAGACCAATTTACCCAAGGACTCAAAGAACTGGGGAGCCCCGTCAAAAGGCAAATAATCGGCCATTTGATCAGAGGCGAGCACTTTTTCCTTCGCCTTTTTCACTACCGGCATCACTTCGCTTTTGAGATGCTCATCTTTGTAGATTCCGACCATTAAATTGATTTTCTCGGGTCTTTGATCAGCTCGAAATGTTCCCATCAACCCAAAGACGGCATCGGGAGGGCCTTCTATTACATGTTCAAAAAAAATCATATGAACCTCGAGAAAAAAATACCCGATTGAGAAAATAAGAGCAAAAAGGAAACCCTTCTTGAATCAAAATAGGGTTTCCTTCTAGAATTTTGGCCCAGACTCTAGTGGGGCGTTAGCTCAGTTGGTAGAGCGCAACAATGGCATTGTTGAGGCCATCGGTTCGACTCCGATACGCTCCAAACTATCTCTTCTTGCGGTAAAAGAACGCCGCAACAGCTCCACCGATTATTAATAGAGCCCCCACTCCCACATAGCTAAGATTTTCTCTGTCCCATCTGCCAGTGATTTTGCGAGTGATTTCATGTGTTGTGAAAGAATTCATTGATTGAACTGCATAAATGATCATGATGACGCCAATTGCCAACAAGACCAAACCAATGATTTGTTTGAGATTCATCCTTATCCTCCAGTTGGGGTTTTCCTCCTTCTATCAAGATTTTCGTTCAAATGTAAAGCGGCTTTACATTTGTCGAACGCAGAATCAAATGTAAAGCGGCTTTACATTTAGGAACGGGGAGAAAAATCATTCCCCTTCGAGGAGGTCCAAGAAAGCTTGAAGTTGTTTAGCACGAGTAGGATGTCGCATTTTACGAAGCGCTTTGGCTTCAATTTGACGTACCCGCTCGCGAGTGACTTTGAAACGAACGCCCACCTCTTCCAGCGTCTTAGGCTTTCCATCGAGAAGACCAAATCGCTCAATCAAAACAGTTCTCTCGCGCTCTGTAAGAGTCGCAAGAACTTCGTTCATCTTGTCTTTTAAAATCGCGTAGCCAGTCGCTTCTGCTGGCGATTCGATCGCCGTATCTTCAAGGAAGTCGCCAAATTGACTTTCACCACCATCTCCTACTTCAGCTTGCAAAGAGATTGGATGTTGAGCGATTTTGTAAATTTCGCGTACCCGCTCCGGCGTGAGTCCAAGTTCATTGGCCAATTCTTCCGGAGTAGGTTCCCGACCTGTCTCCATCATGAGCTTTTTCGCTCCGCGGAGAACTTTATTGATCGTTTCAATCATATGGACAGGAATACGGATTGTGCGTGCCTGGTCAGCAATCGCACGGGTCACTGCCTGTCGAATCCACCACGTCGCATAGGTCGAAAACTTGTAACCGCGCCGATATTCGAATTTTTCGACGGCTTTCATCAGACCCATGTTTCCTTCCTGGATTAGATCGAGGAAAGAAAGGCCGCGGTTGGTGTATTTCTTCGCAATCGAAATGACTAGTCGCAAGTTGGATTCGACCATTTCGCGCTTAGCTTCCTGGCTCTTATCCATCCAGCGCTGAAGCATTCGGACATCTTTTTTAAACTCTTCTAAATTGCGTCCTGCAGCGAGTTCCCGCTTATACAATTTCCGTTTTGCTGCAGCGAGTTTCGCGGCCGCAAATTTGTTCTTCTCTGCGCGGGGGGTGAGTTCTTGGATCTCTTTTTCTAATATGAGGAATCGCTCATAAGCTGCCAGGATGACCTCGCCAAAATCTTCGATGATGTTGTGTCGGCAGCAAAATCTACGCAAATAGGCTTGCGAACGGATGCGACACTTCTCAACATCTTCCATCAATTGCGCGCGGTCTTCTTTTTTAAGATTGGGATCACGGGCTTGAATCAGCAGTTGTTCTAATAGCTGATCTTCTTTTTTCATCAACTCAGACAACTTAGGAAGAAGGGAAAGGAATTGCCCTTTATCGGCGACTTCTTTTTCCGAAATAAGCTTATCAAATCGATCTTTGCCTGAAATTAAGTAGTGGGCAATTGAGATCGCTTCTCGAGTTGAATAGCGAAAACGTAAAATAATCTTTTCAATTTGAATTTGCGCTTTTTCAATGCGCTTAGAAATCTCTACTTCCTCTTCACGTGTTAAGAGAGGAACCGATCCCATTTCTTTGAGATACATTCTCACAGGGTCGTCAGAAGTGCCCTCTGTCCGTTTTGGGAGCCCTTCGAGTTCTTTGGCTTCCTTTTTACGCTCTTTTTGTCGTTCTACTTCAGCTTGGTTGAGGACTTGGATGTCCATTCCTCCCAAGAAAATCAACACTTGGTCGATTTGCTCAGGAGAATCGAACGTCATGGGGAGAATTTCAT
Organism: Verrucomicrobiota bacterium; assembly: GCA_028873375.1. Lineage (GTDB taxonomy): Bacteria > Chlamydiota > Chlamydiia > Chlamydiales > SM23-39 > CAITMJ01. The sequence goes on along the minus strand of JAGWKU010000001.1, from coordinate 25,829 downwards.
TGATCTCCTCATACGTGAGGTAGCCTTGCTCTTTGGCAATCGCTACAAGCTCCTCTATTTTTTGCTGATGCTGGGGGTTACTAAAGGCTGTGGTACCGCTCATGAGCTCCTAAAATGAAGAAAAGATCGTCTATTTGCAATGAGGACAAACGAAAATATTGTGGACAAGGGCCCCCTTTATGTCAATATCATATAAGCTCTTAGATTATTTGCAAGCTTGATGACACTTTACGCCCTAGAAGAAGACGAAATCTTAATTTACGCAGCAGAGGCTGAAGAGCGGCGGGTCTACCGCTGCACAGGCTGCCATCGTCCTGTCAAAGTGCGGCGAGGCCCCTATCGCGTTCCCCATTTCTACCATCTCAGCCAATCCCCCACTTGCCGCCTTTATAGCAAAAGCCAAGACCATCTCCTGGCCCAACTCGCTCTTCAAAAAATTCTACCAGCTGCGCAAACAATTCTCGAAAAGCCATTTCCCGAAATCCTTCGAGTAGCTGACGTTGTGTGGGAACCTTATAAACTTATTTTTGAAATTCAATGCTCCCTTCTCACCCCTCACGAAGCCAAGCAACGAATGCGCGACTACCAGAAAGTCGGCTATCAAATCGTCTGGATTCTCGATGACCGTGTTTTCAACCGTCGCATTCTCCGCCCGGCCGAAAAACTCATTCGACAAACTCCCTGCTATTACGCCACTCTCCGCAAACAGATGTTTCCTATCTTCTACGACCAATTTGAAATTTTCCATAATGAACGGCGCATTCGACGAGGGCAATGTTTTAAAGTAGAGCTAAAATTTCCGGGTCGCCTTCCTGTCTTTACATGGGAAGAAAAAAGATGGCCCCGCCAAATCATCCAAAAAACAGCCCTTACCAATCTTTTTTTTCATGGCGATTTAATCCATAAGGCACTTCTTTCGGACACAGTCCCAGCCCTTCGATTTGCCATCGAAAATTTTCGAGCTCTCGAAATCCTCACCCTTTCTCAGCATCAACAAAAAGAGAAATGGAAATTGTTAAAAAAAATAGTGAGATTTTGCTTTCTCGAGCCTCTCGGCCTTTTGATGCGCCATCTCTTAGAAAAGGCGGCTCGCTAAAAACCGAAGTAAAGGGCGGGATGAACCAGAGTAGCTAGAAGGAGTCTTCCTAAGCAGGTCAAAACTGCCATGGGCCAAAGCACCCAGTCAGCTAAATCGCGAGCCAGCAAAGAAACGTGCTCCACAAAAAATTCGCGAATCAGAGGGGCCATGCCAAACGTCAGGAAAAGGCCTATAGCTCCAACCCCTACCCGGAGACAGCAAAAGAACGACTTATAGAGCTTATAGAAAAAGGCCAAAGGGACCAGGGCGAGCTTGTCTAATAGGTTGAGAAAGGCGGAGAGCCTTCCTTTAATTGACTTAAATTCAGTAACTTCCGGATTTACAAGGGGTTCCGAACAACTAAAAAAGCCTTCGGAAAGAGAAAAACGTTCCAATTCCATGAATTTCTTCTATTTGATTGCTAATATTATATTGTTTTAACGAAATTAAAACAAAGAGCCAAAGCGAGCTGGGAAACAAAGGGTCCAGAGAGCTTCATTGATAATGAAGAAGATTCCTTGTCGGTTTAAGAAGAAATCGCTATAATTGGAGCCTTTCAAGCCTATGAAAGGATTCTTATATGGCCGAACAACAAGCACAAAAAGCCCCTGACAAGAAAAAAGAGGGCAAGCAAAAACGCCCTTCCGCCCTGAAGAGAAATCTACAGAGCGAAAAGCGTCGCCTTCGAAACCGCTCTTACGAAGCCAAGGTTCATACCGCTATTCGCCATTTGGAACAGGCTCTTTCGGAAAAACAACCAAAAGAAGCTATTCAATCTCGATTAAATAGCGTGTTTAGTCTGGTCGATAAAGGCGTCAAACACGGGGTTTATAAGAGACAAAAAGCATCTCGCACTAAATCTCGTCTTAGCAACAGAGTTTCTGCTTAAACGCAAGGAAACGCTCTGTAAAACCAGAGCGTTTTCGCAAAGGCATTTTTAAAGCCTCTTCCAATAAAGCCGCATCCCCCATCAACATCGCCTTTCTCTTTGCCCGCGTGACCGCCGTGTAAAGAGCTTCTTTACCGAATCGCTCACTCCCTGGTGGAAAAAGAATCATTACCTCTTCGAATTCGCTTCCCTGGCTCTTGTGCACAGATAGACAAAAAGCTGCCTCAAAATGAGGTAGAGCATTGACAGGAAAGGCACGGACTTGGTCTCCCGTCATTAAATAAGCAGTTCCTTGAGTTCCTCTTGCTTGCTGAATCAATACTCCCATCGTCCCATTGTAAAGCTGTCTCCGCGGATCATTTTGGGTAATCAAAATAGGTATCGATAGCCAATCTGCTGGCCCCAGTTGCCTTTCAAATCGATGGATCAATTCTCGGTTTAAAGCATCTACTCCTAAAGGCCCTTGGCGCAAAGCACACAAAATACGAAACCGCTTTTGCTCTTGCAAGCAACCCATAGGATCAGGCGAAACAGAATGAATCGGCGAATGGAGCCGCCTGCAAAGTTCTTCGATGAGCGAATTTGGGAAAGGAGTGATCGCTTCTCGAATTGGCTGGATATCTCCTTTTTGAATCGCTTCTGCCAAGCTAAGCAAAAATGGATCAGCTGTTCGCATAGATCGTTCAAGAGGGTGACCAAGCAATTCTGCCATCTCTGCAAAAAGACTCCCAGCTTCGACGGGCGGGAGTTGATTGGGATCTCCTAATAATAGGAGACGCGTTTCGGGGCCGATTGAATTTAATAAATGAAGCATAAGAGAAACATCGATCATTGAAGCTTCATCTACCACCACTAGATCAGCATCAATTAATCTATCTGAAAAAAAGCGATGCTGGCCGGGATATAACTTTAGTAAACGATGAAGCGTCATCGATTCGCAATGAAAATACAAAGAACTCTGAGCTTTTAATGAGCTCTCTAAGTGCGCTGCCGCTTTTCCTGTTGGCGCCGCAATCACTACTTTAAACGGAGGAGTCGGATGGCAAGCCGCTAGAAGGCGGATAAAACAACCTGCCGTGTAAGTTTTGCCAGTTCCCGGACCTCCAGTAAAGAGAGAAAACATTTGGTCATAGGCTCTTTCAATGGCTTTTTTTTGGCCCGGCTGAAGCGTTTCTTGCATCGATGTCAACGCCTGCTCAAAGCGGTGCCGATCTAAGACAACGGGAGTTCGTGAAGAGAGTTCCGCCGCTTTGTGAACAATCAGAGATTCAAGTGCCCAATTGCGCTGTAAATAGAGGCGATTTTCCTGCAAAACAAGGGGCTTTTCTGGAAAAGGAGTTTGCTCATCTCCTATTGACACAACATCTGAGGGAAGAAGGGAAGGATCGTCTATTTTGGAGCAGAGATGTCCTTCCCTCACACTTTCTAAAAATCCGAGAAGAAACTCTTCAAGCTGCGGAGATTTTTTCTCTCGTAGAATTCGATTGACAAGGCGCTTTTCTAAAGAAAGTTCATCCATGTCTATCCTCAGGGTGAAAACAGATTGCCTGTGGGCCTCGAACAAAGAAATAAATAGCGGAAGGTGTTTCGATCCCTACTCGTTCTAATGCTTCTCTATAAATGCGAGCTTGCAAGTCATACTGATGCGCAGCAATGGCTGCTTTTAACTCTGGCTCTGAATAATGGCTTGCATCTTCGCCAAGCCAATTCGTCTTCCAATCAACGAAATATACCTTCTCCTCATGAATAAACAAAAGATCAATGAATCCCGTCAGAAAATTCTTCTGCGATTGAAAGACAAACTCTGTTTCAACGAGGACATTTCCTGGCTTTACATCGCGCAAGCAAAACCCCATAGGCAAACGGAAAGTAAGCGTCTCTTCGATCATTTGGAGAATCGCTTTTTTCCACGGAGAAAAGAGAGCCGGAAGATCTTGCTCTACGATTTCTTGGATTCGTTCAGGAGATTTCCAAGCTTGCTTTTCTTGATAGATCCATTCAAAAAGCGCGTGGAGAACGACTCCTGTTTCTGGACCTCTCGGTAAATTATGAATTGTATAATTTCCTTGTGGGTCAGCGATAGAAGCCAGAGGTTTGAGAGAAGTTTCTTTTGCCAGCGCCGTGAAAGAGAGAAGATAGGAAGGTGATACCGAGGGTAACTGGAAGGCAGGAGGAACAAGAGAAGGAGTAAAATGAAAGGGAGGAGTTACGGCAACCAGAGAGGGCAATTCTTCGATCGACAAACTCGCCTCTCCTGATAAACGGCGAAGCTCTTCCTTCCAAGATCCCAATGTTTCACAAAAGAGCTCAATGGGGGCATGAGTCCCCATTTCTGCTTTTTTCAAGCTCGTAGGGATCGGGATGTAAAGCCGCCGTTTAGCTCTAGTAGTCGCTACATATAACTGTCTTAATTTTTCTGCCTCTGCCTCTACATCACACTCTGGAGTTCTCGTTCCCAAGCCCAATGCAAATACCACATCAAATTCCAGCCCCTTGCTCACATGCATTGTCATGATTTGGACGGCCTCCGCATCAGAATCTTTCCTCTGGCAAGGCGCTTCTTCAGGATCCATCCGATGAAGAGAATCAAAGAATCGACCCAATCCCTCAAAGGAAAAGCCCTCTCTTCGCTCCCAATCTAAAAGAACTTCAAAGACTTGGTGGCAATCGGCATAGAAGGAGCGGCCTTGTAAAGCCATGTTTTCTTGGACTGTCTTCCCTTTGGAGCGCATTTTTAAAAAGGCTTGGCAAGCCGCTGTCCATCCTTTCTCTTCCAGAATAGCCCGCAGTTCTACGAAAGGAGATTCTTCCACCCGTTGTAGTTCTTCTGCAGCATATCTTCCAAAAGGGCCTGCTAAAACAACCTTCGCTTTCCCTAAATGTCTTGGCTCCCGAAGAGCTTCAAACAACTCTTCCATCGCTTCAAAAGCGAGCGTTTCAGAAAGAGGTTCTTGGCTCTTAGCCATACTCGAAATTCCAGCAATGGCAAGCGCCTGCTGCACAGCGGCTGCTTGGTATCGATCTTTGACCAATACGGCAAACGAGCTCAGCGAAACAACTTGGTCTCTCAGATTTCTAATTTCCTGCACAAGATAGGGGAAAAGCTCCGAAATTTCTTCTTGAAACAAGAGGCAATGGATCGCTCCCTTCCCATCTTTAAAGTCAGTTGAAAGGTCTAAACCTGCCCGCACAGGAAGATAGGGGAGTGTGCGCCCTTCTTTTGGCAACTTAAGCCACTCCCGATCAAAGAGGAGATTCAAAGCCCCAATCAATTCTTTGGAAGAACGAAAATTGGTATCTAGGTGGAAGTGACAATGAGGAGCAATCGTCTCTTTTGCTTTTAAATAGGTATAGAGATCAGCTTGTCGGAACCGGTAAATGGATTGTTTGGGATCGCCGATCAAATAAAGAGCCTCTACTTGGTGAAGAAACAAGGCCTGGAAAATATCCCACTGGATCGGGTCGGTGTCTTGGAATTCATCGATGAGAACGGCTCGATATTTTCCTCGCACACTGTTTCGAAAAGTTTCTTGCTGGATAGCAGAACCCATAGTGCTCAGCAATTGATCGGGATTTAAAATCCCCTCTTCCTGTGCAATCCGAAATTCAATGGGTTTCCAAACCGCAAGAAGCTGTTGGAAAATTTCTTGAGGATCTGCCGCCGATTCGATCAGAGGCAATAAGGTTTTCCGGCCCCAATCGAAAAAAGGATGAGGCATAGATCCCTTTGCATTTACTTTTCGATTCTCTGGGGCAAGATAGAGAAAAAGAGTCCCTTTATGCCGAATCAACTCTCGAAATGCAGCTTCCCAATCGAACGAGCTCAGAACTTCTATCTGTCCTTTAAAGTCTCCTTTCACTTCAGCTTTGTACAGCGACTTTACTGCTTCGAATTCTTGAGCTAGAGAAATCAATTCTTCAGGAGATCGGCTTTGCAACAGAGCAGCAAACTCTTCCTCTCGATCGCGAAAAAATTTTGCAGGCACTATCTTGGCCGCTTTTTTGAGCTTGCGACCCAATTCTTCCACCGATCCTGCCCATCGAACAACAATGCCCAGTTGCTCGGGACTGACGACTTCCTTAGACAGCTTCATCTCAAAAAAGTCTTGTAAAGCCGCTAAAAGCCGAGGAGAGGAAAAAGATTCCTTCCATGTAAAGCCAATCCCAGCCTCAAAGGAAAACTCGCGAAGCATCCGAGAGCAAAAACCGTGAATGGTATAGATCTGACACCGATCAAACGCGGCCAAAGCATCGCTCATCCGCTGTCGAACAGACGAGGGGTCCTTGCATGCGGCTAAATATTCCCATGGGACCAGTTGGCCGCGAGCAATCCGCTCTATATTAGAACGAATCCTCAATTTGAGTTCGCGAGCCGCCGCCCGAGTAAACGTAACAACGAGAATCTGTTCCAGTTCCATGGGAGATTCATGCAGCAGAAGCCGCGCAACGATGTGTTCGACCGCAAAGGTTTTTCCTGTGCCTGCAGAAGCTTCGAGAAAATGGGGGCCGAGTACAGGAGTCGAGGCTGCAAGGCAATCAAACTTCTGCATGAGCACCTCTCGATTTTCGAGTGGGGAATAAAGAAATCAAAGAGGTGAAGGTCTTTTCTAACGTTTCTCTCCAAGTAATTTGTTCTTTTTGCAAATCAAACGAGGAGCTTCTTTCCAAAGTCCATTCGAGAAGAGGATCGTCACAGTCTCGATCGGGAGAGACTCCTTTGCGTAGCAATTCATCGGCCCAATCGGGATGTAAAAAAAGAGGTAAAAAACGGCATCGATAATAGAGTTCTACAATCGCCTGGAGGGAAGAAAGCGGTTCTATTACTTCTCTCACTCGACCGCTCCGCATACAATAAATACGACGGGTCTCACTGTATGCTAAACTAAAAAGAAGTTCAGGCCACCTCCGAAGCATTCCTCGAATCGAATCGTCGCCAATGTAAAGCAAGCCATCTGGTACTGCCAATGAAGCAGATCCAATCAAGCGAATGGTGGATGTTTCCCATTTCAAAACTAGCTTTCCCTTTCTTTCGCTCATCGAAGAGATATTCCATTCTCGCAAGCGAGCTTTGTATTCACGAACCTTCTCTTCCATCGAACGTTTTGCCTCTTCTCCCAAAAGCCCCAATGGAAATCCTGTTTCTATTGGTTGACCTTGCAAAGCTTTTTGAAGGAAGCGATGTTGAAAAAGAGGAGAAAATTCAAAGTCTTTCCATTCTGATTCGCTCTCTTCTTTGAATTCTAGGCCGACGATTTCCTGTAAATAATTCTGCCACGGATGCCTCATGAAACGATTGAGCTCTCCGAGAGTCAGCGTTGCATGAGAAGGCATCGCCTCGTCTGGCACTTTCTCCATATTAGAAAACAGAGCATGAGGAGTTGGTGAGAGAGCTGCTTGAGCGACGTGGTAATCAGAAAGAGAGGCGCCATTTCCTGTAAAGCAACGCGGATCAATCGAAGACGCGGGAGGAGCTACCTCCGGTAAAGAGGCATTCAAATAGCTATAAAGCTCTTGAATCAGAAGAGAAGGACTGACGGCTTTACCATCCTCTTTAGAGCGGTGGCAATAACTAAAAATCAGCCGCTCTTTGGCTGCGAATACTGCTTCTAAAAATAGATAGCGATCCCATTGATTTTGCTGCGGCGCCTCTGTAGAGCGGAGAAAAGAGGGTGCTCGAGGAAAGCTCTCTTCATCTAAACCAATCAAAAATAGAGCCCGAGCAGGCAAAACAGCACCTGGTTCAAGAGAGGCAAATGAAACGCCATGCAAAAGAGATCTTCCCTGGGTACCTAGAGTAGAAGGAGAGAACAAAGTTCGAACCCACGAAAAGGGAAATGTCTGATTAGGAAAGGCCTCTTGGGCATGACGCAGAGTTTCTAAAAAACGAAAGAAATCCTTGTGCGCCGCTGTATCTGATTCCAAGTCCTCGTTTAAAACAAGGTAGGCAGTCGCTAATTCAGAAATTTCATCGGCCCACTCTTTCAATGAGCGCTCTCTTTTCCAAGGAGCCAGCGTGCTCCGCAATCCATGGAATACATTGCAGAAATGTTGAAATAAATCAGCATTGCTCCACTGGATAAAATCCTCGCGCTCCGGACGCAAAAAGAGCCATCCATCGATCAAGCGATCAAAACCTTCTTCCCAACTACCTAAAGAAGAAGTGGGAGCTTCGACATTTTCAGCTCCAATCTCATTTCTATGAGCCCCATCGATTCCCCAGCGAACATGCGCATACTCAACCCACGAGCGCAATTGCTCTAAATCCTCCTCTTTCCAACTGGCTTTACAAGCAAAAGAGGGATTCTCGAAAAGGACGAGCAAATCCTTCGCACTCCATCGACCGGTTACACAGTCAAATAAACGAGTGAGCGCTTGATAAAAGGGGCTTTGACAAGAGAGGTTAAGTCCCGCAATGCGAAACGGAATGGACTGAATAGGATCACTAAACACAAATTGGATCAGAGGGGCATATACATCGATGTCAGGCGCATAAACCCGCACTTCAGAGAAAGAGAAGCCGTTAGCCGCTAAACGGATCACCTCATCCCGAAGCAGTTCGATTTCGCGCAGTTTAGAAGCTCCCGCCTGGATCAATTGAATCGAGTCATCTAAAGGGGTTGATTCTCTCGTTTGCAGTAACAAAAAATCTTCCTGAATTAAATGTAAAGCCGCTTTACATTTGTCTCTAAGTTCATAATTTTCAAAAACTTGAACCTCTTCTTCGATAGGTTGTCCCAACATTTTGCGACCGATAAAACCCCAGTTAGCAAGAAGTGGTTGACCTTCGCGAAGCAATCCCTCGAGCGACTCTAAACGGTTCAATGAGACCCTTTTCCGTTTCCATTGGCGCAAGATGGATTTCTGTTCAGAAACTGAGCGAATGTCTTCCCAAAACATAGCGCAGGGAGAAAAGCGAAAGACATTCAAGGTTGGATGCTTCCAAAAAAATTGATGCACGGCGGAAGGCAAAAAATCGATTCCAAAGAGAAAAAGAGGTGTTGAATCATCGATTGGCGCTTGTTCTATTGCAAGATAAAGAGGTAGCCAGTGATGGATTTTGAAAATTTTATCAAAAAAAAGTTTCTGCCAACTCTCTTCTTGTACGAACCCATACAAGCTGCCTTCCCAAAATTCAGCGGCCAAGCGATTTGCAAAATCGAGCATTTTTCGCTGAGTCGCTAAAAAAGGTTGGCACTGAATAGGCGGCTCCTCTTTTAAGGCTATCCAAATCGCCGCAAATAATTCAGCCCGACTTGGAGTTGGCAATGGCTCTGTCAACCGTTGAATTCCTTGCTGCCAAGTAGCAAAATGGAGCGCAGCTACTCCTCGATTTTTTGCCCGCTTAGCAAGCTCGATTTGTAGCCATTCTTTCATGGAAAGGTGGGGAATGATGATCAAAGGAGACGAAAAAAGAGTAGTGAGGGCCAGCTGATTTGCTAGCTCATCAACCAATTGATCGAGAGAATGACTAAAGAGAAGAATCTGCTCCGACATAAAAGATGGAGTATGGCAAAATTTAGCATGCGAAAGCAAATCATTCCTATTGAAAATGCTCGAGAGAGCGGATAATCTACAAAGACGAGGCAGTTGCAAAACTGCTTTGCCCGGGAAAATCGATGATTTTGAGGTCATTTGCGAGTGGTGGCAAAGCCACCACGGTCCATTTGACGAGGTCAGCCCAAGCGGGCCGACTGAGGAGAATGGACGCAAATGGCCTCAAAAGGGCGGTTTTAACGGTCAAATGAGTTTTGCAACTGCCTCAGATATCTTTAACTTTGATTGAGCCCTAAAATAAAAAAAGAGGCGGCATTGCGTTGGTTCTTTCATACCGATTATCGCTCTTTTTATCTTTTGAATGTGACGCAATTTTTGGGCGCTCTCAATGATAATATTTTCAAACTTCTCGTTATTTATTTTCTCATCAATATAGAAGGTCCCGCTTCCGCTAATACAATTCTCTCTTTAGCGGGCGCAATCTTTGTAATTCCTTTTCTTCTCTTTTCTGCCGGAGCAGGTGTTTTAGCAGATCGGATCAGTAAGCGAACGATCATCGTATTTGCCAAAATTCTCGAGCTGCTCATTATGGTATTTGGATTGGCCGCTGTTTATTTTGAATCTCATATCGGCACCTATACGGCCCTTTTTTTCATGGCCGCCCAAAGCGCTCTTTTTGGCCCCTCTAAGTATGGCGTCATTCCTGAGCTGGTAGAATCGAAAATGGTCTCTAAAGCCAACGCCTCGATGACCTCTTTGACATATCTGGCGATTATTTTAGGCACTTTTTTGGCCTCTTTCATAGTCGACATCACGGATAAAAATTTTATTCTGGAGGCTATTTTTTGCGTTCTCATTGCGGTGGCAGGTCTTGTCGCCTCTCTAGGAATCGGTCGCACTGCCCCTCAAAATTCTCCTAAAAAGATCAATCCTTTTTTCCTTTACGAAATTTATGACACGTTGCGAATGAGCTGGCAAATTCCCCATCTACTGCCAGCAATCTTTGGAACTTCCTTTTTTCTCTTTTGTGGAGCGTTTACGCAATTAAACATCATCCCTTTTGCGATGCAATCACTCAATTTGAGCGAAGTAGGCGGAGGGTATCTCTTTCTTTCGACCGCAGTGGGAATTGCTATAGGAGCTGTATTGGCAGGCCAGCTTTCCAAAGACAAAGTAGAACCAGGCCTTTCTTGCATTGCAGGTTTTTTTCTCGCTCTTTTCCTCATGGCCCTTCACTTGACCTCTTCTTCTCTCATCATGACCATTATCTGGCTCGGTTTGTTGGGAATGTTTGGGGGTGCTTATTTGATCCCTTTTGATGCATTCATCCAGGTTCACAGCCCAGATGAAAAACGAGGACAAGTGATCGCTACAGCGAATTTCTGTAGTTTTCTTGGTGTGTTGATGGCTGCTTTCTGCCTTTATTTTATCAGCGAAGAATTGGGGTTTTCGGCTTCTAGCGGTTTCTTTTTAATGGGCATCTTTGCTTTCTTCATCAATTTGATCATGGCAGGTCGCCTCTCTTCCCTTTTTTTTCCCTTCTTCGTGAAGAAAATTTTGAAAAGATTTCGGCGACTGATTCTCACTTCTCCAATCCCACCTCTTTCTACATTGGTCGTCTTGCAAAGCAACTCATGGTGGGATGCGATTCTACTTTCTTCGTGTCTGCCTAATTTAAAAATCTTACTGCCAGATGCTTATTTCAAGAAATTTCCCTGGGTCAATGGCTTCATCGATTCCATTCGAATTGTGCCACCAGAACTCAGAGAGCGCCGCGCTCTTAGAAAGCTCTTTGATCAAATTGAAAAATTTCAAGCCAAGAATAACTCAGTTTGCCTCTTTCTTCATCGACGGACAGATAGTCGTGAAATGATCGAAATGTACAAAAAAGCGTTTGTAAAAATGAACTATTCGATTGCTTTTGTACATGGAAAAAAAGAGCGGATCTCCAAACGATTCCTCTTTTTCAAGTGGTATCAAAAACAGATCGCGCTCAATTTTTCGAAAGAAGCTTGAACCTATCCAGATGAACCCCGCCCTAAAGGACGGGGAATGATTTGGGTTCTTAGAAAGCGTAGATAAACTCAATTTCCCACTGCTTGTATTTCAAATTAGGTCCAATGTCAGTATCCAACGTGTTGGCCCATTTGAGGTTCTGAAGCAATGTGAGATTGTCGGTAAAGGCATAGAGAGCTTCAATTTCCATTCCGTAATAATTGCAGTTCCCTACCGCTGTTGATTGAGTTGTGGGAGCGCCGCCAGAAATAGGGTTGCTATAGAAGCCGACTCCTGCTGCATTTCCTCGACCAATTCCGGAGACATCGGCATCGGGAATCGCTTGTGCTTGGACCCACTGAAAGTTAACATCGACGGCCCAGTCTCTCGCTTTTTTTACAACTCCAATCGAAGTACCGAGATACCAACCAGATTGCTGTTTGTTATACCCAGTCTGAACTACATCTTGAGCTAATGCGTTAAAGAGGCCTGCTCCGTAGAACTTGATGTAGCGTTTGCCCAGCCATTCTGGATACATCTGATAAGAGACCAAAAATTGATTTACAAGGAATCTCCATCGATTCGGGTTGTCTGAGTCGATACCAGGCTTGAACCAATTAATGATCGAATATTTCAAGTTAAGACCTGTATTAGCAACACCTAACGCTCCTAACTCCATCACTTCGCCGTAACTATTGTTTCGGTCATCGATGAGAAAAGCAGCCAGATTTGCATAGAAGTCGCCAATCTCTTCAAACGCCTTACCAAAGCGGAAAAGCAAGCCATCAAAGAGAGAGCCAAACTCGATTTTAGAATCGAAAGCATTAGACAAATAACGGCGGCCAATTTCGGCGTCCCAGGTCAGCGTATCGCCCGCAATGAGGCGTCCACCAAGATAGGCCTTTTCTAAGCGGATCTTATTCACCGTTCCGCTTCTTGTTCCCATGTCGTTATCGAATTCCAATTTCATTGCAGCCCAGGCGCGGTCTGAGCGATAGTCGAGAATCAAGTTGAATTCCACGTCCCATACTAAATTCGGCTTATCTAAAGGAGATCCCTGGCCTCTTTGTTGAATGTACTGAGAGGAACCTTGCGCTTTTGATTTTTCATTGATGTATTGGCATTCGGTGCGAACTTCTCCGCTGATCGTGAGATCGCCACCAGTTTCTTTCAAGCTGATAAAACGTTTGTCTTGTAACCAGCGACGGAGGGCGTCCATGTCGCTTTCTTCTTGTTTCTCTTGATATTGAACATCGGCAACTTGAGCCACCTGATTCATAGGAAGAGGCATAGCGGCTTGTTGAGCAGCAAGGAGGGAAGTGAAACAAGAAGCAGAGAACAAAATCCAACGATTCATAAAAAAGCCTATTGATGAACCTAAATAGGATAAGAGATTGTCGAATTAAAAAGCAAAAGCTAAAAGCGCAACTCGCCAGAAAGAGTGAACGCATTTTCTATCCAGCCACGCCACTCGAGATTTAAAAGAATTTTCGAAGACTTGCTGATCGTACAGCCTAGCAATGGACCGACAGGATATTTTTGATGAAAGTAATAGATCCCCGTATTGGTCTCCGACATTTTCCAGCGAGATTGCATGACAACTACTCCACCGTAAGGAGAAAAGAGACCCACCTGTTGAGAAAGCGTTACGCCGACCTCCCAAAATCTCATTTTCAAAGCAGCTCTGTTGGCAACAGGGTGACTATCGATATAGAAAGGACCTCTCATCCAATTCCATCCGCCAGCTTCTCCAAAGGCACTGAAGGTCGTATCTTCTACTTCTAAAAGGACCAGCCTCGCCTCTCCATACCAAATCAACCCTCCATTCACTTGGGCTGTAAGAGCCTCATCGCCTTGAACCATCTGGAAATAATAGTTCCCGCTTCCTAGTAAAAGAGAGAGATCAAGCCTTTCAAAAAGAGACCAAATCAAGGCTCCAGCTGCCGAAAAACCTTCGGCAGAAACGGCGTGAAGAGAGTCACCGGCTAAGGGATGATTGAGGGTAAAATCTTCGAGGAAGCCCAGCCTTGGTTGAGTCCACCCTGCATCAGAGAGAAAAATTCCTTCCTGAAGAATGGCCGGCGAAGCGGGATTCCCAACAGGAACAGCCTCGATTTTGTTTGCGAAAAGGCAGAAAAGAATTTCAAAACCTAAAGTCGCCTGAAATAGTAACAGCTTCTTCGTCAATGAGGCGTCCTTCTACGTTGAGCATGAAAAACTTACTTGTGCTTAAGGAGCATCCGATGCAAACTCCTACGGGAGTTCGATTTTTGAAGCTATTATTCCCTGAGTCGTCCCCCGCAATAGCCATAGTAAAGGTTCCTAATGTTGCCTTGGCATTGGTATAAGTCACCCCTAAATAAGGAGTAAAAATATCAATCGCATAAGAAATGGCGAGATCAATTTGCCACTCGCTCCAATGAAGAAGAGTCCCATTGGCCGATTTAGCAGCCCCATCGACCGTCATCCAAACAGGGCCGTAATCCGACTGCTCATAACGCCCCCCAACACCTAAACAAACATTCCCCCACTCGTAAAGAATCGCCCGTGCTCCCAGTCCCCAAAGAAAATCATACATGGTTTCTAGTTCCACGCGATGAACGATCCCGGCCAAATCAGTAAAGCGCCAGTCAGAGACGACCCGTGAGGACCCCAATACTGTGTAAATATCAAGGCGATTGAGGAAGTTGATTGTCACTGTCCCCGAATTAGTATCTTGCTGATAACTATCTACCCGCCCAACACCTTGATTATATTGTTGAAAGCGCGCATCGGAAACAAAATCCCCTTCATAGCCGCTCCGCACACTGACCGAGCTACTTTTGGGAATAAAAAATCCTTGTTGAATGATCTTAGGAAAAGCAGGATCTCCTACTGGCATAGCACCAAGAGCTGCCACAACAGCCCAAGCCGCCAAGACGACCCATTTCCTCATCCCCATTTTCCTCTAAAATTTACATAAAAGTAACATCCGACATAACAGATTCTCCCCTTCTCTCGCTAGCGAAATTTAAATGTAAAGCGGCTTTACATTTGCCATTTCAATGGTGTAAAGTAATGCAAGTTTCCAAACGAGATGCCAATGAAAGTGAAAGTCCAACACAAATCTATCGAACTTCCAGACTCCATTTCTGCTCGCGAAGCAGCCGAAAAACTCCATTTAACCGGTCCTGATCAGGCCATCACGGTCAGCATCAACGGCAAATTAAAAGATTTGAGCACTCCTCTTAATGAGGGAGACGAGGTGGTGTTCTGGTCCTTTGAGGACCCTCAAGGTAAAGAAGTGTTTTGGCATACGTCAGCCCACGTTCTTGCTCAAGCGATCCTTCGCCTTTGGCCGAATGCCCAACCAACCATTGGCCCCCCTATCGAGCAAGGATTTTACTATGACTTCGGGAACCTGACAATTTCAGACCAAGACTTTGAAAAGATCGAGAAGGAAGTCGAAGCGATTCTCGCCGAAAACTTGAAGACCGAGCGCATTGAGTTCCCCAATAAAGAAGCTGCTAAAAAAATATTTTCCCATAATTCATATAAATGCGAGCTCATCGACAGCTTTGAAGAAGAACCCATTTCAGCCTACCGGCAAGGAGAATTCATCGACTTATGCCGCGGCCCTCACATGGCTGCTTTAGGAAAGATCAAGGCTTTCAAAGTTCTCAAAACTTCAGGCGCCTACTGGCGCGGCGACTCCAAACGAGAGATGCTTACCCGCATCTACGCCATTTCATTCCCTGACAGAAAAAAATTGAAAGAGTACCTTCTTCTCCTTGAAGAAGCGAAAAAACGTGATCACAAAGTCGTAGGTGCAGCTCTTGACCTTTATTCTTTCAAAGAAGAAGCGCCCGGGATGCCCTTCATCCATCCGCGAGGCCTTACGATTTGGAATCGCCTCCTCGACTTTCTGCGCGAACTTCAAAAAGAGTTGTACGTCGAAATCAAAACTCCCACCATGATGAGCAAAGAATTGTGGGAACTTTCGGGCCACTGGTTTCATTACCGCGAAAACATGTTTACCTCCTCCGTTGAAGATCGAGAATTCGCTGTAAAGCCAATGAATTGCCCAGGCTGTATGCTCTATTTTAAGAGCACAACGCACAGCTATCGAGAACTCCCTTTACGCGTCGCCGAAATTGGACATGTCCATCGTTTCGAAGCTTCCGGAGCCTTGAACGGTCTTTTCCGCGTACGAAGTTTTCACCAAGACGATGCTCACCTTTTTATGCGTCCCGACCAAATTCGAGAGGAGATTCACCAAATTCTCCAACTGGCCGATAAAATTTATATGACTTTCGGTCTTCCTTATCGTCTGGAACTTTCAACTCGACCTGAAAAATCCAAGACGATCGGGTCCGATGCCGATTGGGAAAACGCAACGAATGGATTGAAAGGCGCTCTCGATGATTGGGGCCATTCCTATCGAATCAATGAGGGAGATGGCGCTTTTTACGGTCCAAAAATTGACATCCACATCCGTGATGCCATTGGCCGCCACTGGCAATGCGGCACGGTGCAACTCGACATGTCGCTTCCTGAAAAATTTTCGCTCGAATATGTCGACAACGATGGATCCCATAAAAGACCTGTGATGCTCCACCGAGCCCTGTTCGGTTCGATTGAGCGCTTCTTCGGTATTCTCGTCGAGCACTTCTCAGGTAAATTCCCCTTCTGGCTAAGCCCTTACCAGGTGCGCATTTTGACAGTGGCAGATCGCCACATCTCTTATGCGGAAGAAATCGCGAAGAAAATTCGCTCTGCCGGCTTGGTTTGCGATATCGATGATTCAAATGAATCGGTCGGCAAAAAAGTCCGCACCGCCCAACTTTTAAAAACAAATTACATGCTTACAGTTGGTGATAAAGAAGTAGAAAACAAGACGGCGGCTTTACGTACCCGCGATAATATTGTGCACGGAGAGATTGACATTTCTGATTTTCTTGATAAAGTCAAAAAGGAACGCGATAACCGAGCGTTGATGTCGCCTTATTCTACAGGAGTTTAAATGACTGTCATCTGCGTGAGTAGTTTTAAAGGCGGA
Organism: Verrucomicrobiota bacterium; assembly: GCA_028873375.1. Classification (GTDB taxonomy): domain Bacteria; phylum Chlamydiota; class Chlamydiia; order Chlamydiales; family SM23-39; genus CAITMJ01. Next base: position 9,335 of record JAGWKU010000001.1, on the reverse strand, counting down.
ACAGCCAAAACATCTACTTCGCTACATCTAGGCTCTGCTCTTTGTAAGTATCACAACAAACGAGTGCTGCTGATCGATCTAGATGCTCAAGCTAATTTAACCATGGGCCTTGGATTTGATCCCGATGAACAAGACAGCATGGCGCCTGTATTGCAAGGAGAGAAAAACATCCAAGAAGTCATTTTGGAAACCTGCGTTCCAAATATGCATATCATTCCGGCAGATACTTGGCTCGAACGGGTGGAAGTCTCTGGTTCCTTAGCGGCAGATCGTTACTCTCATGAGCGCCTCAAAGAAATTTTGCGCCATCTGAACTATGATTATGTCTTGATCGATACTCCGCCTTCTCTTTGCTGGCTGACAGAGTCGGCTTTGATTGCATCTGATTATTCTCTCATCTGCGCAACTCCTGAATTTTACAGCGTCAAAGGTCTTCAGCGTCTTTCTCTCTTCGTCAATAACATTTCCGAACGACATGGCACAAAAGTAATCGGGGTTTCTCTCTCTTTCTGGAATCCTCGTGGCAAGAGCAACGATGCATTTTTAAATGTCATTGAAGAAACATTTCCAGGAAAACTCTTGCAAGCAAAAGTTAGACGAGATATCGCAGTGTCTAAGGCGACCATCTTTGGCAAACCGATTTTTGAGACGGCCCCCAAAAGCCGCGCCTCGATCGATTACATGGCCCTTACAGAAGAACTTTTAACTAGGACGGAAGCGTATGTCGAAGTTTAATGATCTGCTCAATCTGCGATTTAAGATAAGAGAGACGAAGCAGCCGAAAATGACTGCGCTCGTCGAACGGTCAAACAACGGAGATCTCTCCAGCTTTTCTGGCGTATTTCGTATTTCCGATTTGAACGAGAAAGAAAAAGCTGACCTCGAGCACATTCTCAAATCCTTCCGCGCAAATGAAAGCGATGATGTGGATGCAGACCTCAAAGCTCTATCGATGATCACGGCGGAAGTCAAAGCCATTACCAGCCAAGCCATCATGCTCCATGGAGAGCGAATCAAGAGAGCACAAGAACTCCTACGCAGATATCGCGATGGCGCCTTTACTGCTTGGCTCTTTGCGACTTACCGCAACCGCCAAACGCCTTATAATTTCCTCCAATATTACGAATTTTATACCACAATGCCTCAGACACTCCATCCCAAAATGGATCAAATGCCACGCCAAGCGATCTACAGCCTCGCTTCGCGTCAAGGTTCCATGGAGAAAAAAGAAGAGATCATCCGCAATTACTGCGGCCAAGCAAAGCAAGAACTGCTCAAGCTAATTCGCCAAGAACTTCCTCTAGATGAAGATGATAAGCGACACCCCAATTTCGCTTCCCATGCAATCAGCTTCCTCAAGAGAGCCCGCGAGATGGTCAAAAACCCTCTTTGCGTTCCATCAGAAGAAGAGAAAAGACAAATTCACACTCTTCTGACGCAACTCAACGTATTGCTGGAAAAGCGATAATTCAATTGTATGTCCAAGTGTGCGCGCCATGAAGAGTATGTAAGCCCTTTTTCGGCGCGCTACTGTAGCTCTGAGATGTCTCATCTCTTCTCTGCTTCCTTCAAAATCACTACCTTTCGAAAACTCTGGATCGCCCTCGCTAAAGCGCAACAGTCGCTCGGCCTTCCGATTTCTAGAAAGCAAATCTCTCAAATGGAGAGCAAAATCAAGGCAATTGATTTTGAAAAAACGGAAGAATACGAAAAAAAATTTCGCCACGATGTCATGGCTCATATCCATGCTTTTGGCGATGCCTGTCCAGATGCCAAACCGATCATCCACTTAGGGGCAACCTCTTCATTTGTCACCGATAATGGCGACCTCATTCAGATGAGAGAAGGGCTTTCTCTTCTACTACAAAAGCTTTTACTTGTTCTTCAGCGTTTTTCAAAACTGGCTGAAAAGCATGCTGCTGCTCCTTGTCTCAGCTACACTCATTTCCAGCCAGCTCAACCGACTACTATCGGTAAACGAATTTGTCTGTGGCTTCAAGATTTTCTCCTCGATGCAAAAGAATGGCAACGGTGTCTTGAAGAACTCCCTTTTCTAGGAGTCAAAGGCGCCACTGGAACACAAGCCTCTTTTCTCGCTCTCTTTGAAGGTAGCCATTCCAAAGTTACCGCACTGGAAAAGAAAATTGCAAAAACCTTTGGGTTCGAGAAAATCCTTCCCATTGCAGGACAGACCTATACCCGCAAAATAGATCTTCAGCTACTCAACGCATTCGAATCTTTCGCTGTAAGCGCTCATAAATTTGCCACTGATGTTCGTCTCCTAGCGCATGAAGGAGAGATATTAGAGGCTTTTGGAGAATCGCAAGTCGGCTCTTCCGCGATGCCTTACAAAAGAAATCCCATCTATTGCGAACGGATTTGTGGGATTGCCCGATTTGCCATTTCTTTGGCTCAAAATCCGGCTTATACCGCAGCGACACAATGGCTCGAGCGTTCCCTCGATGACTCATCCAATCGCAGATTATGCATTCCTGAGGCCTTTCTGAGCATTGATGCCATTCTTAATTTGGTCCTTCATGTTCTCGATGGGATCAAAATAGAAACCAAAACCGCCCTTTCTCGCTTAGACGAGCAGCTTCCTTTCCTTGTGATGGAAAATATCTTGATGGAAGCTGTTAAACGAGGAGCCAATCGGCAAGAAGTTCATGAGAAATTGAGAAAAATTGCCCATAGCCCCGATCCGATGAATGCTCTCTTTCGCTCAAAAGAATTCCCTCTTTCTTTCCAAGAAATGAAAGCGCTCGCTCACCCTAAGGGATTGATCGGCCGCTCTCCAGAACAAGTCAATGAATTTTTGACACAGGAACTCCGCCCTTTTCTAAAACGGCAGCGAGTCAGAAAGATCTCTCTTTCGCGCGTAGAGTTTTAAAAGGAAGAGCTAGCTCCAATACAATTTGCTTCAACGAATTTTGCGTTTGCAGTGTAGGCAAAACCAGAGGCAAGCGAAAGACTGGCTTGCATTTACCCATTTGCGAAACGAGATACTTGATGCATTGAGGATTTGTCTCTAAAAATTCGCCTTTGCAAAGAGGCGCGTAGCGATGGGCAAGGCGCTCCGCTTTTTCTTTTTGGCCTGCAAGAGCCAGGTGGACCATTTCTCTCCATCCCCGCGGAACAACATTCCCAATCACTGAAATGACTCCAGCGCCACCTTCTTGAATGATATCGAACGTGAGATCATCCTCTCCCGAAAGAATCATAAGAGAGGTTACTTTTCGCAGAGCACGAACAAATTCGAGATCGCGACTCGAGTCTTTAATCGCAACAACAGAGGGCAAAGCAGACAATCCCTGGACTAACTCTACTGTAAACCGAATGACTGCTCGGCCTGGATTGTTGTACGCAATAATGGGGAAACCAACATTCGATACTTCTCGAAAATGAGCTAAACATCCTCTTTGGGTCGGCTTGTTGTAATAGGGAGTTACCACGAGACATCCAGCGGCGCCAAGCCGTTGGGCAGTTGCTGTAAAGCGAACCGTCTGACGAGTATCGCATGTGCCTGTGCCTGCAATGATAGGAATGCGGCCATCTGCTGATTTTACGCAGATTTCGATGACTTTCTTTCGATCCGTTTCACTTAGAGTACAAGCTTCCCCGGTGGTTCCGCAGCAGACAATTCCATCGGTTCCTTCGTTGATTTGCCATTCGATTAACGACTCTAGCGCTTTGGTATCAATGCGACCATTGGAAGAGAAAGGGGTAATCAATGCAACAAGAGAGCCTTGAAACATAGCCTGGAATTGTGCCGAGAAAGAAATTATCCTTCAACATTCCTTTCGATTTTCGCGACCTTTTCCCCAGCCGCAATGTCGAGAAGAAGCTTATGGCAGTGTTTTGCAAGATGCCAAAATTCGACGATTTGATTTCGCATCGTGGGCTGTAACCCCCACTGATGAAAAGGAATTTCTTGAATGAGGGAGATCTGTGTATTTCCCTCTTGGCGATAGGTAGTTTTATGAGGACGAAAACTCATCCCTTGAATCGAAGACAGATACTTTTGAAGGGAAGGAGGAATGCCCTTGGGAATAAGCAAAAGAGGAACTGACAACTTAAATATTTTATTTGACTTGTCAAAGTCAATTTTGATTTGGCTTTTTATGGGAGCCGACATCAGCCTAAATAGAATAGCACTTAATTGATCAGCCATGCAAATTAACCTCTTTCAAGTAACAGGATACCAAATTACACAATACTAGTCAACTAAATATATTGAAAAGAGAAAGAAACAATTTCCAAATGTAAAGCAGCTTTACATTTCGGCTTTACATGGCGGCCAGGCTGTTCCCCACTCCGCTTTTCGAGCCTTCTTATAAATACTTTTTTCACGACGAGATATAATTATTTCCTTTAATTTCCCATCTGCAGCGCAGAGAGGAAGGCGGACATGGCCACTCGCTTTGTGTGGGGTGCCAACCACCCTCCCTTCTAAAGGAGGAAGAGGATCTTTTCCCAAAATGAGGTAGGAGTATTTCTCATCTTCATATCCGAGAGCCCCTTCTTTGAGCTGTCGATGCAGGCGCGATCGCTCAATCCGAGCTGCAAAATGACACCAATGACCTTCTTTCATTGGGCAAGAAAATAAATGAGGGCACGGGGCAACGATATTCCACTTTTGCTGAATAGCGATGGCGCGAATAGAGCGAATTCGCTCAAACCCAGCAGGCGTACCAGGCTCAATGATCGCGATAAAAGAAATCTCAGATTCGAATAAACGGTGGATCAACTGAGAATAAAAAGGGATTTCTGCGATGACGTAAGAGAGCACCGCTAGATCGGCTTTTGGAAGTGTCAAGGAATCAAGAGAACTCTCTTGCCACTGAGCTTCCTTCCAAGCAGGATGAGCGCTAAGAGCGCTCAACTTCTTTCCCACTTCAATCACTTGAAACTCTCTTTCAAAGAGAAATAACTGCTGAAGATCGGGAAATACATCGAGAGCAGCCCACGTGGCACTGCCAGGCCCTGCTCCTAAATCAATCAGAGAGCGAATTGGTTGATTGGGCAACCGTTCTTGCATCTGACCAAAGACTTGTAAAGCTGCGCCGTAAGTAGCCGGCAACCGCGTGACAAGATAAGATAAAAGCTGCGAACGGTTTTGAAAGGTGTGATGGGAGTCTGCCCCTTTTCGATAATCGGCGCTGGTGCTTTCTCGCGCTGCTTTGAGAGTCTTAAGGTCAATGTTTTCAAGAAAGGCTTCAATCCCTTGCTGTAGTTCAGGAGGAAGCATTTCAATAAACTTTAAGACGAACTTTAGCGCTCAGCCCACTTTGATGAGGAAGTTGGTCAGCTGTCAGCCGCACTTTTAATTTTCCTTCCTTAACAATCGGACTGATCCAGGAAATTTTTGCAGGCCATCTTTTCCCTGGAAAGGCAATGAATTCAAGCAATGCAGAAGAGCCCACCTGTATTTTAGACAAAATTTGCTCCGGAATTTCTGCTTCCACCCAATGGGCTTCTGTTTTCGAAACGAGGAGCACTGTTTCTCCGAGAGAAGCGTCTTCTCCTGCTCGCTTTAATGCATTAAGAACCATACCGTCAAAAGGAGCAGCCGAAGATTGATTGCCCTTGTTTTGCAAGGTTAGTCGCTCGCCTTGGATTTGGCTGATCTCTTGTTCTAACTGGTTCATCATCTGCTGAGAATCTTGAACCTCTAGAAGAAAATTGACTTCCTGTTCTTGAACATACTTTTCTAAGGTTTCCTCGAGCCGCTTTGTCTCTTGCTCAAGACGCTCCTGTGCCATTTTTAGCTTGTCTTCGACTTGGCGTAAATCTCGGCGGCTATCTTCCAATGTGAAGAGAGATTGCCCCTGCGAAAAAGAATCTCCTTCTTCGACAAGAAGAGCAGCCACTTTTCCTGCACCTTTCGCTGCGATGGGAAAGCTAGGAGATACCAGTTGAGCCTGCTCGATCCAAATATAAGGTCGAACAGCTTGCCACCAATACAGTCCTACACAGCTCGTAAAAAAAAGAAATCCGCTGAGCAAAACAGGAAATGTACACAGAGATCTCCATTGAAAGTCAGGGAGAGTAATTTGAAAAGTTCGTTTAGCGTTTGACATGTTCATTTCTCAAATTTTCAGAGAGGCGACGAACCGATTGAACGAGTTGCTCGGCTGCGTCTGTTTCTCCCTTGAGTTCTTCGGATAGTTCAACAAGTTCTTTGGGGGCGTTTTGTTTTTGATTGGCCCATTGAGGAAGGCGCTCAATCCAATTATTTCCATCTACGTTTCTCATTCTCCCCCCATCTTTTTGTGGTCTTTCAACGTAAAATACAACCCTGCTGCAATCAAGCTAGCAAAAGCTCCGAGCAAGAAGGGGAAGCCAGTGTATCCTTGATACACAACACCGCCCAATGCTGGGGCTAGAGCCATGGCCAGAGATTGCACGGATTGGCTGATGCCGAGAACCTTTCCCTGGATATTGCGCGGCGCAACGTTCGAAATAAAGCTCGTACAAAGAGGCCAAGCCAACCCACCAAGAACAACGCAGCCAGCCAAGACTCCCAAGGTTCCATAGAGGTGTTTAGGAAAGATGATCACTGCACAAAGAATCGTGAAAAGGATCAGGCTCACTTCGAGCACTCGTAGGGGAAGGAATCTCTTCACTAAAATCTTATTGAGATAGCCAGACCCAATTGCCCAACAAATTCCCATGAAGAGAGCCAGGTCGCCGATCGTGGAGTTGGTAAAATCAAATTTCGTAACGACAAGGACTGGGACGAACTGGAAAAGCATGGTCCAGGCAAAAAGAAAAAGAAAATAAATAGCGTAAATCCTTTTGATTTGCTCGGTTTGCAAAGCTTCTTTCAAATTGCGAAAGCACTCCAAAAAATCAAATTGTACTTCAGAGTTGATAGGGGATGTTTCGCGGAAGCCAAAAAGAATAAAAAGGAAATTGATCAAGCTGAAGAAGGTGGCAACCCAAAGAGGAAATGTAAAGGTAAAGAGAGGGCTGATCGTTGGATCTGAAATTTTGCCACCGACAAAAGCGCCCAAGATAAAGGAAAGTCCAGCCAAAAAGGAAAGATACCCAAATCGCTTTGCCTTTTGTTTTTCGTCGGGGCTTAAGTCGGTCACGCAGGCGAGGCAAATAGACATATTGCTAGCGAAGATCCCCGTGATAAGGCGGCCGAGAAAGAGCAAATAGAGATTGTCTCTCTCCATGCTCCAAGCAGTAAGGGCAAAACCGAAGCAGGTAAAAAAAACGCTCATAAGAAGCGCTTTTCTCCTCCCGTTGCGATCTGCATATTCTCCAATGACTGGGGCTCCCAAAAATTGACCTAATGAAAAGGCCATCAGAAAAAAGCCTAAAATAGTCGTTCTCGTTTGCAGAGAAACATCAGCAGAAAATACATGGACCTGCGATTCGAGAAAGTAGGGCGCAAAGAGAGGAAAGACAATGGACCAGCTCAAATTATCAATGAAAAATGTGAGAAAAATGGAAGCGAGAGAAAGGCCTTGCCGTTTCGACGAGTGCATAAAATAGACTATATCATTCGATCAATGAATCGTCCAGTCAATGGGTGTTTTCCCAATTTTTTGAAGAAATTCATTGGTCTTTGAAAAATGTCGACAGCCGAAAAAACCACCATGAGCGGAAAAAGGAGACGGGTGAGGCGCAACAAGGGCGAGATGATGTCGAGCGTCGCTGGCATTCAGGTGTTGGAACTTCTCCAGAGCTGATTTTCCCCACAACAAGAAAACAAGAGGATCTTTTCGAGCGCCAAGAATCTGAACAACCCGATCGGTAAACAATTCCCACCCTCTTCCGTGGTGAGATTTTGGTTCACCGGCTCGTACCGTAAGAATGGCGTTGAGTAAAAGAACTCCTTGTTGTGCCCACTCCATCAAACAACCATGAGAAGGTGGGCGGACACCGAGATCGCTTTCGAGTTCCTTGAAAATATTTTGTAGGGAGGGGGGGGGAGGAATTCCTTTGGGAACACTGAATGAAAGCCCATGAGCTTGCCCCGGCCCGTGGTAAGGATCCTGTCCAATAATGACTACTTTTACTTGAGAAAAGGAAGTTTGGCAAAAGGCGTTGAAAATAAGATCAAAAGGAGGGTAAATCGTGGCTCCTGAGCGAATTTCCTGAGCTAAAAAAGCTTCCAATTCACGCATGTAAGACTTTTCAAACTCGGGCGTTAGTTGCTCGAGCCAAGAGGCCTCCATAGGGGCAATTTTTTCTGCTGCAAATGCCATAAAAAGATCTAGTTTTTAGAAAACTTAGATTCCTGGCAAGAACGATCTTTGTCTGTTGACAAAAAGAAGGGAAGAAGATTAAAATTTGAGCTTTTCCATTGAGGAGACCATGAAAAACTTAGCTGAAAACAATCTCATCCGATTCACCAACGTCACACGTAAAAAAGACGCTATTTATGCGAATTTCAAGGTAAAAGGTCTCCGAAATGGGGTCGTGTTTTCGGCCTCTATCGCTGTTGACATCACAGCGCTTGAATTGCATGCCGGCGACTCCTTGGAAAAAATCATTGAAGAGTGCGCTCGTCACGGCGTCAAAGAATTCAAAAAGGCCGATTTCCAATTTGAAGGACTCTCGGCTGTCGGTTCAGAATATCTGGGTGTAGCGCAGCTTGGCTAGCGCGTTTGCATGGGGTGCAAGAGGTCGGAGGTTCAAATCCTCTCACCCAGATTCTTTTTAATTAATGACTTACGAGCAAAGCCCGCGCCACTACAACTGCTAAATTTTTATCAGGTGGTGGATAGGTGGCGGATGCTTTCACAGATAGCTTCATCTAAAATATTCGATCCAAATAAATTATTAAGCTCACTCCTGTAATTTTAACTCGTGTACAATTTCTCCTTTTAGGTGCTCGATGGACGAAAAAAATGATTTACTAGACTTTTTTCAGGAGGCTACGGATGCAATGGAATCCGACTATAAGCGAATTTCGCGACGATCGAAAAAAGACCCAGGAACTGCAGGTGATGAGGGCGAGGAGAACTGGGCTAACTTACTGCGAGAATGGCTTCCGTCTGGGTACCACGTTGTCACGAAGGGGCAGATTCTTTTTCCTGATGGGTCGTGTGGCCCGCAGATGGATGTATTTGTACTGACGCCAGAATTTCCTTCTGGGCTCATCAGAAGAAAGATAAAGAAATATCCTGCGCACTGTGTCGCAGCGGCTTTTGAATGTAAGCTTAATTTACCTCGACTTTGCAACTTTTAGCCGCCTAGTTCACGCGGCCTGAAGCACCCGCTTCACTATGGCTTCGGCCCATTCCTCCATCTCAGGCGTAATATTTTCCCCGGAAGGGGTGTTTTTTGCCTTCCTTGGAATTAGGTTTCCCTGCCAG
>JAGWKU010000072.1 GCA_028873375.1 Verrucomicrobiota bacterium | reverse complement strand
ACCGCCCTTTTGAGGCTATTTGCGTCCATTCTCCTCAGTCGGCCCGCTTGGGCCGACCTCGTCAAATGGACCGTGGTGGCTTTGCCACCACTCTCAAATGGCCTCAAAATCATCGATTTTCCCGGGCAAAGCAGTTTTGCAACTGCCTCAGTGGTTAATTTGGATTGGAGAGAGCCAGCATTTTTCGAAGAGGACCCCTCCGCTCGGAGTGGTGTGCATGTTTTTGACTCGAGGGCTGCAGAGGGTTGGATTGCTCCAGTGGTAAATGGGAGCAATCGGCATGCTGTCGAGAAGCCGCTCTTCGGCCTGGGCGAGGAGCGCTGTTCGCTCGACATTGGAAGGGGAGTTCTCGGCTGCCTCGATGAGAGCTCGAAAGCGGTCGTCTTCCCAGCCGGGGTAGTTTTTCGCATTGGCGGCACTTTTGAACCGTTCGAGGATGTTGATCAGATCGTTGTGTTGCGAGATCCACGAGGCGAGAGCGACTTGGTAGTGGCGCTGGTGGAGAAGCTCTTTGTGCGTTTTGAAATCGGTTTGCCTGAGGGTCACCTCAATGCCGAGCACTTCTTTCCACTGTCGCTGGATCGCCTGCGCTAATGTGCGATCGATCCCGCCCGAGCGGAAGCAGAGAGTGATGGGGCCGAGCTCGGCTTCTTCAAGCCCTTTGCGCAGCTCTTCGCGGGCAAGCTCTGGATTAAAAGGAGAGATGATCGAGCGATTTTCTCCTCCCAAAAGAGCAGGTGGAATGCAACGGACGGCAGGTGTTTGGTGGGCGGGGAGAATTTTCTCGGCGATTTCAATCCGGTCGATCGCGAGCGAAAAGGCTTTCCGGAAGTGCTCGTTTTGGAAGGGGCCGGAGGTTGTATTGAACGTACAAAAGGTGGAAGCTGCCATCGGGAAATATTGGATTTTGCCTTCTAAGCTGGGGAACGCATCGGTCGGTAGAGGGGAAAGAGCGCCGCCAAGCCAATCGAGTTCGCCTCGCTCAAACATTTGGAGAGCTGTGTTTTCATCTGGGACAATGCTGATTTGGATCCGCTCGAGATGGATCTGGTCGCGATTCCAAAACATCGGACTTTTGCGCAAATCGATTTCTGCTTGTGGCACGACTCGCTCGATGCAGTAAGGGCCATTGCCGATGTTTTCTTCGTCTGGATGGGCCGGCAAAAATGATGGAAAGGCGGTGAGCGAAAGGAAATAGGGGGTCGGCCGTTCGAGAGCTACTTGAAGGGTTTGATCGTCGAGCGCGCGCACTCCGATTTCATTAGAGCTCTTTTGGCCCATGCGCGCAGCCTCAGCGTTTAAAATGGGGTAAAAGAGATAGGCACAAAGAGAGGGGAAGGCTGGATCGCATGCCTGTTTCCACGACCGCTCGAAGTCGTGCGCAGTCACTGGCGCGCCATCGCTCCAGAAGGCCTCTCGCAGATGGAACGTGTAGAGTTTTTGGTCCGTTGAAACTTCGACTCGCTCTGCAATTCCCGGCTCTACGCCTCCATCGGGCAAGCAGCGAGTCAGGCCTTCGTATAGCAGGCACACCATCGTCGATGAGACGAAGTCGCCGCTTTTTCTCGGGTCCCAGGTCGCTGGGTAGACCGAGAAAGAAATGCGGAGCGTGTCGGGTGGCGGCGCCGGCGGGCGTCCACAGCTTGCGATCAAAAAAAATAATAAAAATAGCTTTTTCACAGCCTATTAAGAATAGAATAAGCGAGAGTTTCTTGCAAAAAGTAAGGCTCTGAACTAGGATCCAATGTAGAGTGAAAGGGGAATCTCTAGGATGAACTACCTTAAAAGCTTGTTTTTCAATTTCTTAACTGTTTTCTTTGCCAACCAGCTATTGCCGGGCATTGAGGTGGTCAATACAAGCAAGCTGCCGCACATCGGCGGAGACATTCTTTTCCCTCTCGCTCTAGGCCTCCTCAATTCACTCATCTACCCCATTCTCCGCCTCATTGACCAGCGGGTCTCTTTTGTCCGCCTTGGCCTGATCTCCTTCATTCTGAATTTCTCTTCCTATGCCCTCCTGAAACTTCTCCCGATCAGCATCCAAATCTCTTCGGTCGAAGGGTATCTCTTCGCCTCCGTTACCGTCTCGGTCTTCAGCTTCCTGATCAATTACCTCGAGATGAACGCCCACCAGCACGGCCACCCCAAGCAGCAAGAGGTGATCGAAGTCCCTCCTGAAGTGACAAAAAACCCCCAGGACCCCCCTCTATGAATTATCTCCGCAGCCTCTTCCTCAATTTCCTCATCGTTTTTTTCATCAATCGAATGGCTCCCGGCATTGAAATCACCCGCTTCGACAATGTCCCCAACATCGGCGCCGACCTCCTCTTTTCCCTCGTCGTCGGCTTTCTCAACGCTTCGGTTTACCCCTTCCTCTTTATCCTCGAGCTCAAGCCCACCCTCGTCAAGCTTGGCCTCTTTACTTTTGTCGTCAGCTATGCCTCCTATGGGGCGATCGCCATTTTTCCCTTTGGCGTTCAAGTAGTTACGCCTGCTGGCTTCTTCCTCGCCAGCACCATTGTTTGGGGGGTTGCTCTTCTAGCCAACTACCTCGAGCTTAGGCACGACCGGGGGATTAAGCTCTAGCTTTTAGATCCTCTTTTCTTGTATCCTAGACCCCATGTCTAAAGAATCTCTGCAAGAAGCCATTGCCAAAAGGCGCACGTTTGCGATCATCAGCCACCCCGATGCGGGGAAGACCACGCTGACTGAAAAGCTATTGCTTTATTCGGGAGCGATCTTGACGGCCGGAATGGTGAAGGGACGGAAAGGGCGGAAGGCGGCCACGTCGGACTGGATGGCAATGGAGCAAGAGCGGGGGATTTCGATCACCTCGTCGGCAATGCAATTCACCTATAAGGACACGATCATCAATGTCCTCGACACGCCGGGCCATGAAGACTTCTCAGAAGATACCTACCGAACGCTGACGGCCGCTGATTGCGCGATCATGGTGATCGACGCCTCGAAAGGCGTCGAAAAGCAGACGAGAAAGCTTTTTGAGGTGTGTAGGCTACGGAAGATTCCGGTATTGACCTTCATCAACAAGATGGACATGCCAGGGAGAGAGCCGCTCGATTTGATGAACGAAGTGGAGAATGTGCTGGGAATTCACTCGTACGCGATGAACTGGCCGATTGGAACGGGGCGAGAGTTCCAGGGAGTGTTCGATCGGTCGACGAATGAGGCGATTTTCTTTACGAAGGTGTCACATGGTGGCGCACAAAAGGCTGATGTGACCCGGATGCCGCTGGCTCAGGCTGAAGCAAAGATTGGCTCAGAGGGCTACAAGCAGTTGCAAGAAGAGCTCGATTTGTTGGAGCTGGCGGGCAATGCGTATTCTCATGAGGAGTTTTTGGCAGGGAAAGTGACGCCCGTCTTCTTTGCTTCTGCCTTGACCAATTTTGGGGTAGAGCCGTTTTTCGATGCGTTTATTCATTTAGCGCCGTGCCCGCATGGGCGGCTCGCCAATCGCCCCGACGGGAGCGAGGTGGAGATCGATCCAGTGACGACCCCTTTTAGCGGCTACGTCTTTAAACTCCAGGCGAACATGGATCGACGCCATCGCGACAGCATGGCTTTTATTCGAATTTGCTCAGGCCTCTTCGAGCGCGATCTGGTCGTCAAACACCACCGACTAGGGCGGGAGATTCGATTATCGCGGCCGCACGGCATGCTCGCCGGCGAGCGGACGACGCTCGATGTCGCCTATCCGGGCGATGTCATTGGGGTCATCAACCCTGGTCTCTTTGCGATCGGAGATACTCTCTCCGTGTCTGGCGGTTTTAACTTCAAACCGCTTCCTCAATTCCAACCCGAAATCTTCGCGCGCCTCTATCCAAAAGATGTGGGTAAGCGAAAGTCGTTTGATAAAGGAGTGCTCCAGCTTGTCGAAGAGGGAGCGATCCAAATGCTCCGCGGCTACGAGCGGGAGGGCGATTTTATCTTTGCAGCAGTGGGGCGCCTCCAATTCGAGGTGATGCAATACCGCCTAAAAGACGAGTACGGCGTCGAAACTGTTCTCACGTTATTGCCCTATCAATGCAGCGCTTGGATCCTCGGCGATATCAAGGTGTTTGTCCCTTCGAGCAATTCTCTCCTCGCCCAAGACCGACACGGGCGACCCATCGTTCTCTTCAGCGATCAGTGGAACAAGCAGTACACAGTCAAACAGAACCCCAACCATCAATTCGTCGACGTCTTGGCGTAAGAGACTAGCTTTTAAGATGAGATAAGATCCTATGATTAGAATAAAAAAAGCGACTTACTTATCTGGGTACAAAATCAAGCTTCTGTTTAGTGATGGGAAGATCAAAGTAGTGGACTTTGAGAATTGGATTTTCGGGAAAAAGAACGTTTACCTCGAGCCATTGAAAGAAATCGAGTTTTTTAAAAAGTTTGAACTAGATGAACCTAAGTATACCATTTGCTGGCCCAATGGAGCTGATTTTTGCCCTGATGTCTTGTACAAAATCGGGCAAGAGATAAAAAGACCAGTTCGCCGCTCTAAAAAAGCCACCTCTAAAAAGATTCGCAAAACACTTTCTTCTCGACTTAAAAAAGCATATCGCAAAGCAAATAAAGATCCCGGCCAACGAGAAGGAATGGCTGATTGGGAAAATATATAAGATTAAGACCTGTTTCTTTGATCGATCGTTTTTTTGAGTTCCCTGAAAGCTTCGGATGCGATAAGTCCCGCCTTTTCCAGGCTTTCATCTTCAGCAGAGATTAAGAAATTTCCCTGTAAGAGATGGGTATAATGATCAATGTATTTGAGATAGGGGGAGATATTCATTATTAATAATCACATTCTTTCTCAGGGACTTTGACTTTTGCGGGTTTGCGAAGTCCTAAGAGCCCCAATCCCAATGAAATCGTAGCTAAGAAGTAAAAGAGGCCTTCGGGGCCAAAGAGTTCCATTGCAAGGGGGGAGAGGAGGGGGCCGGCGATGGCGCCGAGGCTATAGGAGAGGACGAAGCCGCCGGTAGCGGCGATGATTTGGTCGTTTTGGACGTTCTCGCAGGTGTAGGCCATGCTGAGGGGGTAGAGGGTGAAGGCGAAGCCGCCGAAGGCAAAGCCGAGGAGAAAGAGGAGAAGTTGATGGTCGAAGAGGGGAATGGTGAGGGCAAAGAGGGCGGAGAGGAAGCTGGCTAGGGTGAGGATGCGGCGGCGTTTGCCCCGGTCGGCCCAGCGGCCGAGTGGCCATTGGAGGCTGAGGCCACCGAAGATGATCACGGCCATCAGATTGCTGATTTGGGGGATTGAGAGGCCGATTTCTTTCGCGTAGACAGGGACGAGGCCATAGATAGCGGCGAGCAGCATGCCGGAGATAATGCCGCCGAAAAAGCCGAGAGGTGAGAGGCGAAAGAGTTGGGGGAGGGTGAGGCGGACCGATTCGGCTGGGGTCGAGGGTTCTGCTGTTTTACTGAGGAGAAGGGGGAAGATCGAGCAGGCGCAGAGGAAGGCGGTGACGAGGAAGGGGGTGATGGTTGAGGGGTCGGCGACGTTGAGAAGAAATTGGCCGAGGGAAAGAGCTCCATAGAAGATGCCGAGGTAGATGGAGAGAATCGCGCCCCGAGTGGTGGCGGTGCTCTGAATGAGGAGCCAGCTTTCGATCACAACAAGGATGCCAGCCATGCAGAGGCCTCCGACGAGGCGCAAGCCGCTCCAGTACCAGGCGTTGACCCAGAAGCTTTGAGCGAGGACAAGGGCGGTCGAGGCAAGGGCAAAGGCGATGAAGGAGCGAGTGTGGCCATAGGCGGCGATCCATCGATCGACGCGCAGAGATCCCAGGAGAATGCCGACGTAGAGCGCGGAGACGACCATGCCGATTGTCTCTGGCGAGTATCCTTCCATTTCTAAGCGGATGGATACAAACGTGTTGAACAGTCCGCTAGCCATGATCAAGAGCACTAAACTCATGAGCGGAGCCAGCAGAGAGCGGATCAGGGGTAACATCGCAACCTCATCCGCATCTTGCAGATCAGCTATTTTTGTGGGAATCCCTTTCTAATATTTTGCATTGAGCAACAAAGAAAACGATATGAAGGATCAGCAGGATACGCCTGATAAGATTTTTATCATGCGCATCCTGTTCTTATTCTTTTAGAATTAGACTCTTATTACAAAAGTTGAACTAATAATTAGATTAGTATCATAATTTAATTATGAAACCAAAACTAAAAGAGCAGTTTAGTATTCAAGATGCGATTGAGAACCTCGAGGCGCTGGACGCGATCGATTTGGACGCTCCTGGGCCCATTGGGGTGATCGGTCATCGGATTGTCACTGATGAGGAAGGGCTGCCGGGTCCCGGGGTGCAGTGGCTGAGTGGAGAAGGGGAAGAGGTGCTGCTCGAAGTACTCGATGCGACGTTAAGGGCTGTGCACCAACATTTGATGACGAGCGAGGGACAAGAGTCGACCCACACGGTTGAGGCGATGATCGAGCTGAGTGGAAAAGCAGCTCATAAATTGGAGCGGTATTTGACCGTGAGGTTAGACCGTACGCTTGAAAAGATATCGGAACGCCCTTCGTATCGCGCGCTGCAAGAGTATTACCATCAGAGAGTTCAAGAGAAGGTCCGGGAAGAAGAGGCCATTGAGACCGGCTTGCAGGACATGGAAGCGGTCCGGAAGGATTGCGACTACGAATTTTTCTACATCCGGCACGAGGACGGCACGCCTCACTACAACATCGATATTTTGCGCCATACGAGACTCGCGTGTGACTTTGAGGCTGAAGCGGATACGTTTGAAGAAGATCCGTTGTTGCAAGTGCGGGCGATGCGCGATCGGGATTTGCATATGTCGGCGTCGCAGATCTTGGCCCTTTGCCGCCATGTCATTGCTGATTTTTATAAGCTCTACCGCAAAATCCACGAAAGCTCTTTGGCACAAGAACTCTCTCAGGCGATCATCGCTCTTCTCCTTGCTGCGAACCCACGCCATCTGCTCCAAAATACGACGGGGAAAGAGGCGCTCCGCTATTTTGAGGACTTTCAGTGGTTTTTACGCCGGGCGTTGAAGACGACCGAGTACCAAAAACTGATTGCCTATCCCCCAGAAAAGAACGATCGATCCGCTCATGTTTTGTTGGGACTGGCTCATGCTCTCTCCTACGGGCTTTTCCACCGGTCGGGGGGGATAAAGCAAGAGGCGATTGGACTCATCCACCGAACGGCTCGTCGCGGCAAAAAGAAAACGGCTTCAAAAGAGGAGTCGCTTTGGTCTCAATTCCTCATCGAGGATGAGAATTTCCGCTCGCTGCTCGCCAAGTTCCCCAGCGGGCCGCTCTTTAAGACACTCGATCTTTTACGCGAGACCGAGACGCCCGAGCACCCGCTCGTTTTCGATCCGATCGGGCAGCAAAACCTTCCCTTAAAGCTCTTTGAAATGGAGATGAAGGGCAAAAGGCTTGAGGTACTTCACCTCCCATCGCCGATTCGGCAGCGGGTGCTTCATAAGGTGGAGATCCTCGACGAATTTCGGGCGATGCTCCGAGAGTTGTCTCAGTCTAAACCTCCTCATCGCCACCTCCTCATCAACTTGCAAGATCGGACGAGCTGGAAAGAGGCGAGTCGTGCTAAAGGGCTCGAATCTCTCGAAAGAAGCGCCGAGTTTAGCCCTCTTCTTACCGTTGTGACCCTGGCGAAAGGGACGCCTTTCTATCATCAGACGGGGAATTTTGAAAGGATGAACCAAGCGAGCGAATTCATAGAGACCTTCGAGAAGCAGCTCTTCGATCCAGAGGGTGGTTTTTATTTTCCCTCTTCTTTTTCGAGAACGGAACTCGACACCTTTGCTAAGAAGACAATGCACTTCCTCCACACCCAGCTTTTCGGCGGTAAGGCGACCCTAGAGCGACGTGAAAGGGAGGACTTCATCGAGCTCTTCTATCAGTTCCTCATCGCTAAATGCATCGAGCAATATGCGCCCGATTCGATTAGTTTTACATGCAAAGACGCCCTTGATACAGGCGCCGTCCAAACGGCCTCTTTCTTTGCCTTCTGGAAGTTACTGAAAGGGGACCTGTCGCAAAAAGAGGACCAAGATCTTTTCCGCTGGCTGCTCTATACGCCAGCGCTTTTCGTCAGGGAACGAGCGGTCAACCTCGAGCGGCTGACTCGCGCCCTGACTTCTCTTGAGCGGTTCGACCAGGCTCTCCTTGAAAACAGAAAGGTAATTACGAAGGATCTTCTCTAAAGTATAGACGAGATAAGAGAAGTTTTCCGGGTGAAGAGAGGGGATGGCCTCAGCCAGAGTTTCCGAGATAATGCGGCATTCGGGGAAAGGGAGAGTAGGGAGGGGATGAAGGTAGTCGTACTCTAAGAGGAATGGAAAACTCTGGGAACACTTTCGACTTTCTAAAAAGATCCGGCGATAGGTGAGAAGGTCGATTTCATCTCCTCTTTCCAACGCTTTTTCCATTCAAAGGAAGTACTTCGAAGATGGTCGAGAAGAGAAGTCGAATTCATGGTAGCTCCTATACAGAGGGAAGGAGCTTACCTCATCTCTTTTTAAAACACTACCTTATTGGGCGCTAACAACTTGTTTGAACCTATCCTAATAAAATTTTTCGTCGATTTTTTGGATTATTTTGGCCAATTTTCGATTCAAAAATGGGGGGCCATATCGACACAGGTATATTACCCCCCATTTTTGAATCGAAAATTGGCTCAAAAGAACCAGAAAATCGATTGAA
>JAGWKU010000071.1 GCA_028873375.1 Verrucomicrobiota bacterium | reverse complement strand
TTGCTGCCATGGCCAGCCTCCTTTTTGTTAAGAAAAGAATACACATTCTTGAACAAGTTTCCATAGAAAAAAACAGGCTGTTGCGGGTAAAATGTTTGGCACAAACAACCGCAGAGGTTCCTTATGGTCGCAGCCAGAATTTACATGAGAGACATTACCCATCAGATGGATGAGAGATACGGTCACCACCCCGTCGGCAGGAGAGATTACGAGCAGGCGAGATCACGATATATCTACTCTTCGGATGTCCCCCGCGTCATTCCACAACCCATCACCTTTTGGCCAATTCCAATAGGTGGAGGAACCACCCGAGTCATCGTAAGTCAAGGGAATGCGCAAGAAAATGCCGAGCGCGATCGAGCTTCCGGAGCTGCTTGCATCGGTGCCATCTTCACCCTGTGCCTCGCACCACTGCTCGCCTATGTCGCTAAGCAATACAAAGAAGACAAAAGAGTTCTCAAAGATGCCCAAGAGACCCAAGCCCTCATCACGAATGCTAACTGGGGAGATGGAGAAGGGATTGATCCTGCCTTGAAAAATGAATTCGTTGCTCTTCACAAAGAGAACATCGACATTCTCAAAGGCAAAGCCGCGCGCACCAGAAACTACGTCCTTTTGACAGCAGGTCTTCTCGCTTGCGCAGTGACTGGCTTTGTCGGAGGGATGTTCGCGATGCAAGGGCTCATTACCGCCTCCATCATTGCAGGCGTTGCTCTTGCCGCTATCGGCCTCTTCGTCATTGTATACAACTGGGGAAATCCAGAGCTTTCCGCCCTCTCGAAGCAGCGGTTGGCAGACCTAATGAAACATTTCGAAGAAAACCAAAACCAACCAGGTCAAGTCTACCCGGACGCTCCAAGATATGTACTAGTTCCTGATGATTTAAAGTCTGGCGAACCTAGTTCTAATCCTCCACCACCGATCAATCCAAATTTCCAAGATACAAGAACCTAAACCTTCATGTTGTGGAAGACCTCGTCGACATCGTCGAGGTTTTCCAAATATTCAATGAGGGCAATGTTGCTGTTAGCATCTTCGTCGCTCACTTCGACGAGCGATTTGGGGATCATGGCAAGTGTCGCCTCTTCACATTTTAACCCTGCTTTTTCAAGAGCTTCTTTCACACTGGCAAATGCCTCAACAGAGGTGATGATCGCATAGGTTTCATCTTCAACGAGGAAATCTTCCGCTCCTGCTTCGGTAGCGAGGAGGAAGAGATCGTCCTCAGAGCCAGCCGTTTTGGGAAGGCGAAAGAGTCCCTTTCGATCAAAGTTGTAGGAGACAGCGCCAGGTGTCGCGATGGTGCCACCATGTTTGTTGGTGGCAATGCGAATGTCGGAGGAAATGCGGTTTTTATTGTCGGTGAGAATGTCGACGAGGAGGCCGACGCCGCCATAGCCATAGAGCTCGTAGGTCATCGACATAAAATCTTGCTGATCGGAGGAAGCGGCCTTCTTGATGTTTCGCTCGATGTTTTCATTCGGCATGTTGGCGTCTTTCGCCTTTTGAATGGCCAGGCGGAGCTTGCTGTTGCCTTTGGGATCCGCCCCTCCTTGCTTGACCGCCGAGATGATCTCTTTCATGATCCGGCTAAAGATCTTGCCTTTCTTTCGATCAGCCCGATCCTTCCGATGTTTCATATTGGCCCACTTACTATGACCTGCCATAAATACCCCTTATTTTTTATCGTTATATCGTTACATCGTTTCCATCGTTGATTTGCTGTTCGTTAGAAAGTTTCAACGATGTAACGATATAACGATAAAAAATGGAAATTATCTTTTTATCTCTGCTACTTTCAGTGTCTTTTTAAAGTGTGTTAAGCTGTTTTTCCGCCACTCCTGCGCTGCGACGAAGTGGGGAAACTGCTCCTCTTTTTGTTTGAATTCTGGGGTGTGGATGCGCACTCTCCCGAGTCGGTCCCTCGTAGGAAGACAGACAGCGTGGAGCATTTCGTGATAGACGATGAACTCGACGAAGAAGCGAGGGACCCGCTCGTCGTCGAGGAGACGGCTGATTCGGATTTGATGGCGCCGCCGGTCGTACGTGCCAAACGTCATCGCGCGAAACTTCCCGACGCGGGTTCGGTTCGACCAACCAATCGCAGCGTTGTAGTCAGGAGAAAAGTATTGCTCTTTGATCTGCTCGTACATCTCGCGCAAATCGTACACGTTTCCCTTCTCAGGCAATTTGAGCGGCTTGGGCGGGGTGAAGAATCGGATCAGGCGACGAAGGGTTTTCATAGCGTTTTCTGCATCATGATTTTCCCTCGATAGCCCCCTTGGTCTTTGACGAAGTGGCGCTGAAAGCCGTACTGCTGGAAGCCGAACCGTTCATAGAGACGGATGGCCGGATTGCCCTCATAGACTTCCAGGTGGAGGAGTTCGAGCTTAAATCGCTCTTTAGCGAGGGTGAGGAGCTCGGTTAGAAGCTTTGTGCCCACTCCCTTACCCCGATACTTTTCATCGACGATGATGGCAAAGAGGCACTGGTGTGAAAGTTTCTTGTACGGCTGTAGATATAAATTAGCAATCCCACAGGGGACGCCATCGACGACGGCGGTGAGGACGCCATTTTGCTTTGTGTAGCTCATCCAAATGCGAGCGGCGTCTTCAATTTCGCGCAAGTCGGTCAACGGAAATCCCTCGAGCACCCCTGGCTGCAGGAGCCATTCCACGAGATACTTCTGATCGACCTCTTCAGCAAACCGAATCTTCACGTCCATACTTTCACCACCGAGAGAAAACTACGCCGCGAAGCGCGGCGAAAAAAATTGCACCACTGAGAACACTGAGGCCGCGAAACGCGGCAGAGAAGAAAATTTATCTTTCTTTTTTTGCCGCGTTTCGCGGCCTCAGTGTTCTCAGTGCTCTCAGTGGTGAAATATTGACTGCGTTTCGCAGCCTTTCCCCATTTCATAGAAAATGCTCCATGAGGACACGGGAGTGGGGCTGCCCATTGAGTTTGACAAAGTTTTCTTGTCGAGCAAACTCTTCGAAACGGAGCTTTTGCAAGATGGAGAGAAGTGGATTCGGCTCGTAGATCTCCGCATGGACGCTCTCAAGCCGAAAGCGAGTCTTAGCGAGGTGGAGCAAGTTGCGCACCATCGATGTGCCAATCCCCTTCTTGCGGTGAGAGGCATCGACGATGAGATAAAACGAGCAGTGGTGAGCCACCTTGCGGTACGGCATTAAAAAGAGGGTACCCATCGCGCAGGGAATCCCTCCAACCGTGCCAGTGAGTGAAGCCTGAAATTTAGAGAAACCGACCCAATTTTTCAACGCGTCATCCTTCTCATCAAAGCCAAAGGGAAAGGGATCACAGACAGCCGGGTCAGCAAACCACTTCTGCAAAATGTCTAGGTCGCTGAGCTCTGAGTAGCGGATGTCGAAATTGGGAGGCAAAAAGCTCATCCAAACTCCTTGAGATAAGCAGTGATGAAATCGTCGATTTCGCCATCCATAACAGCTTGCACGTTCCCCACTTCGTACTTGGTGCGGGTGTCTTTGACCAAGGTGTAGGGTTGAAACACATAATTGCGGATCTGGCTTCCCCACGCAATTTCTTTTTTCTCGCCGCCCATAGAGGAGAGTTTTTTCTTCTGCTCTTCATGCTCTTTTTCATACAGTTTAGAGCGGAGCATCTTCATGCAGGTCTCTCGGTTTTGGATCTGGCTTCGCTCGCTTTGGCACGAGACGACAATGCCGGAGGGGATGTGAGTCATGCGAACTGCTGAATCGGTCTTGTTGACGTGCTGGCCGCCTGCTCCTGAAGCTCGATAGGTATCGACTTTGAGATCTTCTGGGCGCACATCGATTTGAACGTCCTCGACAATCGGCGTTACGTCGACCGATGCAAAGCTCGTATGGCGCCGAGCATTGGCATCAAAGGGAGAAATTCGGACTAATCGGTGAACGCCTTTTTCTGACTTGCTATAGCCATAGGCAAAGGGGCCAGTGAATCGAAAAGTGATGTTTTTGATCCCCGCTACCTCGCCATCGAGCCGGTCGATGATCTCTACCTTCCACCCTTTCTTTGTCGCCCATCGCTGGTACATACGGGAAAGCATGGACGCCCAGTCGCACGACTCGGTGCCGCCTGCCCCTGCGTTGATCTCCAAATAGCAGTCGCGGATGTCGAGCTCTCCCGAGAGCATTTTCCGCACCTCAAGCTCATTTAGCTTCTTTTCGATGTCGTCTAAATTTCGGATTAGCTCACCGACGAGTTCGCCGTCACCTAGCTCTTCCGCTTCCGGAAGGAGAGAGCGAACATCTTCAAAGGTGGTTTTGATTTCGCGATAGGGCACAGTCCATAGCTTCAGCGCATTGCTATCGGCAATGACCTTTTGTGCCTGGACTTGATCCTCCCAGAAATCGGGAGCGGACATTTTTTGTTCTAATTGTTGCAACGCGTCTTCTTTGACCGCTAGGTCAAAGATACCTCCACATGTCGGAAAGACGCTGCGCAATCGAATCTAGTTTTGCTTGGGTTTCAAAATTCATCAGGTCTCCGGAAACCCGGTCCTTTAGGGCCGGGTAATTCACATCCAAATTTGGGAGGAGTTCGAAACTCCTCCCAAATCATTCCCCGTCCTTTAGGGCGGGGTTCATACGTCACTCCAGTATGCAAGGTCGAGCTCAAAATAGTCAAATTAGAAGAAGTAATTACAGGATAGACAGGAGTGTGCTGCCTAAGAGAACACACCCCTGAACCTATCCCGTTAATTCTTCTTTCGCACACCGTGAACACCCAGGCCTTAAGGCCTGGGATTGTATTGGTTAGGGAGGGGCTTCAACCCCTCCCTACCCGTTTTTTGAAAATACCCCGCCCTTAAGGGCGGGGTTTCCTGCTTCAGGATCAAGCATAATTTTCTCTTTACAAATATTTGACACGATTTATAATCGTCCGATCATAAACCCTTTTTTTGAGGAGGTTCTTACATGGTTTATTTCAACCCATTAGCAGCAGCAGCAGCAAAAACTACAGACACAATGCCCGTCCCCCCAATGGTAACACCAAAACCGATCACTTCGGTTCCCGCGAAGCCAGCCACTTCAAAGGCAGCTCCTCCGCCGAAGGTAGTACCAAAACCGATGATGCCACCGGCTCAACAGGGTGTTGCCGCGAGAGTATGGAGTTCGATCTCTAATTTCTTTACCACCACCATTCCCAATGCAGGCCGCTCTCTTGTAGGACATGTGAAGGCGCATCCCCGCATTTATGGTGCTATTGCAATCCTCACTGTGGTTGGAATTGTCGCTTTTGCTATCTACTGCTGTGGCAAAAAAGCTGGCAAAGCAGGCGTTAGCGAAGCTAATCTATAAATTACATGGCTGCGGAGATTTCTCTCGCGGCCTCCCCCTTCCATTCTATTTAGAGGCAGTTGCAAAACTGCCTCTTTAAAGTGATTCTTCTTGAATGATGAGTTCGCCGTTGTGTTGACGGACGATCATCCGAGTGCCTTCTTCGACGAGGAAATGGTGTGCGCCCTTCAATTCGACATCGACGGCATGAAATTCGCTGTGGCCGAGAAGCTCGATCTGCACTGTTTCGAAGCGGCGGAGATTCATTTTCCAATAGGGCGCGCTCGTTGCCCAATCGACACCTCGATTGAAGATTCTCACATTGTGCAGCACACAGCGCCCCACTTGATTTGAATAGCGAAGGGTCTCTTCGAGTGTACCTAAGATCCTCTCTGCTTTAATCTGAAGACTTCCATTGATTGTAAGCTCTGAACTATCGACATCGGCAATTTCAAGGAGAAGCTCCGAACCGGGGGCCAAAGAGCCGCCGCGCAATTTTTTTCGAATGAGAGAGTAAAGAGGACCGAGCGCTGGATGATAGAGAAAAAGACTTTCAGGGCCATTGGAGACCGCATCGAGCGCCGTTTTTGGAGAAGGAACTGTAAACCCACAAATCAAAAGGAGTTCGCGGGCCGCTTGCTGCAGTTCGTAGAAACACTGCTCGGGAGTTTCGAGGAGCGGTTTGCCGATATAATAGGCCTTTTTAGCGACCGAAATCGTCTTGTGGCGGTGATTATATGTGACAAACGTCTTGGCGGGCACCAGATTCGTCTGTTTCGGCTCGGTCAAGACGTCGGCGATGTTTTGCATCATCGATTCGAGGCGAGCGCAAAGCCCTTCTTTCAATACTCCTTTCTCGTCGAGAAAAGAACCTTTGCGCAAATTGATGAGAAGGCCAGGGAAGGGACATTTTTCAACCGTTTTTTCGATCGCGTCGAGATCGGCAAAGAGGATGTTTGTGTTCGAGCTAAAGCGAGAATAGGGCTCTCCTTCTTTGAGCGGAGCATCTTCGATGCCACATTTGGCAAAATCGCAGTATTCAATGTTGGTGAGAGCAATTTCTTCCCGCTCTGTCTCAGCGAGAACATTCATCCCTTCAGCCGATTGGACGAGGCGCGGACAAGAGGCAAAGCCAAACGACATCTGTTTTTTCCAACCAATGCCGCAAAATGCCAGCAAGCCATAATCGAGCCCCGCTGCGGGATTGTTGATCTGTCGCACGAGCGCTTTTTTTCGACCGAGCGAGCGGAGCCATTCGAACACTTGTTCATCGCGCGCCAGTTTCCAAAAGGCTCCATGCCCGCCTGGTTTCAGCAAGAGCTTCAGCGGGCCGACCGTATGCCACTTTCCCCGCTCGTCAACGGCTGGTACTAGTGGTTGAACAAATAAGCGAAATGAATCAGGTGGTCGACCAAACCACCGATTTTCTTCGAGCACTTTGAGCACATGTCGATGATTTTCTTTTTCCCACGAGGTCATGATCACAATCGGCGTTGTGATCTGCCGACCAAATCGCTCGAAGTAGAGCTTTTCTCTCGCCTGTAAATCGCGGATGAGCCCTTCGAGCAGCGTGCGACCTAGAAAGGGAAGTTTTGCCGCTGGCAGCTCTGAGCCGCTCCTCTCGTCGACCAAATGCAATCGATCCGCTGCGCCTCCGAGAGGATAAAATTCGGCCATTTCGGGCAGCGCTTCAAGGCCCCACTCAATTGCCCGCCCCACCTCTGGCGTCTCTTTCGAGATGTCGTCAAAAAGAGGCGCGTGGTAGCGAATCCATCCTTTGGTAGATGACTGACGCAACAATCGCATCACCTCTGCTTGATAGCCGACGATGCCGCCAATCTCGCGATAAAAATGATCGATGTTCAAGAGATGGCCGAGCAATTCTCGCCACCGCTCTGGCGAAGTGACATCAAGCGTTACTTGGTTGATAGCCGCCAATTGTTTCAGCGCGCATTCACACTCAGGCGGTGATTTTTGAACGAAATCGCGAAAAAAACTCGGCGTTGACAAGAGAGACAATACATTCGGTTGACGATCGAGAACGGCAATTTTTTCCTCGACCGTTTTCGCTGCGAGAAGCAGCTTTTGCAACTGTTCTAGATCGCCTGGCACCATAAGGCTCATCACTGTGCCACAAAGAAGATTTTTTGCGAATACTACAAAATTGAAGTTGGAACCGCTGCTTTATTTTCGACTTCCAAACGGCGGCTTCCGACCTTCTCTGCAAATTTCTCGAGATAAATAATCGCTCAATGAGGTAAGCTTGTCGAGCCCAAAGGAGGCTTGTCTGAAGAAATTTAATCTCTTTCGTGCGATTTTTTTTGACACATATTCCCCGAGACAGATAAAAGATTTCTTTAGAAGGTACACTCTAACCATGAATGTAAGCGCCTTTTCAAAGGAGAAAAAAAATGGCAACTAAGCAAAAAAATTCTAAATTTATGCAACCAATGAAAGTCAGCGAGGATCTCGCTGCAGTGGTTGGCAAAGGTCCAATGCCTCGCACGGAAGTGACGAAGAAGCTATGGGCATACATCAAGAAAAATGGTCTGCAAGATGCGAAAAACAAGCGGAACATCAATCCTGATGAAAAACTACAAAAGCTGTTCGGCGGCAAAAAGTCGGTGAACATGTTTGAAATGACCAAACTGGTCAACAAACACCTCTCCTAATTGGAGTTAGCCCCCTCCCTCGGGAGGGGGCTATTCTTTCCTTCGGCGGATGTGGTATACTTCTCGCCGATGATTCAAAAAAAACGTTACAAACTAACTCTTTCCTACGACGGGACCCACTACTCTGGCTGGCAAGTTCAGAGCAATGGAATCTCGATCCAATCCCTTGTACAAAAATCTTTAGAAACAGCCTTGCGCCACCCCATTGACCTGACCGGCTCTGGCCGCACCGACGCCGGCGTCCACGCCCGTGGCCAAACAGCCCATTTCGACACCTCCGCCTCCTTCCCCCTCCCACGCCTTCTCCTCTCCCTTAACGCCCTCCTCCCCCCCGACATCCGAGTCCTCCGGATCGACGAAGTCTCCCCCACCTTCCACGCCCGCTATACCGCTACCGGCAAAACCTACCATTACCATCTTCACCTCGACCGAATTGCTGATCCCTTCACCCTCCCCTACTGCTTCCACGTCTACGACCGACTCACCCTCGAAGACCTCCGCCGCGCCACCCCCCTCTTCCTCGGTACCCGAGATTTCACCTCTTTTGCCAACGAGGCTCATCGCGGCAGCGCTTCGCACGATCCAATCCGCACGCTCCGCCGCTTCGATGTCGTCGAACAGCCAGGCGGCCTTCGGCTGGAACTTGAAGCAGACGGATTTCTCTATAAAATGGTGCGCAACCTCGTCGGTACGCTCCTCGAAGTGGCCCGCGGCAAAATCGCTCCCGCCGACGTCGAAGCGATCTTCGCCGCTCGTGACCGCCGTCGTGCAGGCCCCGCCGTCCCACCCCACGCGCTCTTCCTCATGCAGGTGAATTATTAGTCCCGACTTCGGCGATGAGGATCGGGAGTGAGCAGGGCTTTTTCATGAGATTGTTGTTGCGTTTAACCCAAGCACTTGATCTAGATAGTCCTCGCTCATCGCAGCTTTCATCCTTTTGTTTTCAAGGCTCAGCGCACTTTTCTCCTGCTTCAGCAGCGTAAACGCGATACGTCTCAATAC
>JAGWKU010000070.1 GCA_028873375.1 Verrucomicrobiota bacterium | reverse complement strand
ATTTGGCAAAGCCGGCGGCCAAGATTTCCATCAGGCCGAAGGCCGGCGCGAGAGGGGTTCCCTATTTGTAATAGGGGGCCCTGAGCGCGGATGGAAAGGTTGGAATGCCGGCGCAGCCAAAACCCAAATTTTGAATCACGTTGTGTATATCCAAGTCTTTTCGCAGTGTCGGTGGCAATCTTACGAAATAGCTCAATCAGATGTAGCAAACCCCGCCTACTATCAGAGCTATCGAAATGAGCAAATATTTGGTGGAGGGCTTTCCAGGTGTCTGCATCGACCCATGAACGCATTCGCTTCCCCAGAGGAGGCAACTGACTTTCCCAATTGCGCTTGGCTTGTTCATTCCACTCGATCATTTTTAAAAGGAAGTTGTCATAGATTGATCCAGATCGGAATTTTACTGACCAGAGATCTTCTCTCTTCAGATACTTGGCAACATGGTGTACTTCAAACCAAAATTCGTTGATTACCCTTTGAAATTCCTGCTCCGATGGTTTTTTGCCTGCACTTTCCTTATGAGTTGCTTTAGGCATTAAGGCGGTCAATGACTCTTTATCTACCAATACAGCATATCCTCTGTTGTATTCGTCGGGAAGATGCTCTTATCGCCAATTGTTGTAGGCGAGTGGTCCACAAATGGTCCACGGATGTGAACCGCGCCTTGGACTGATTTGTTTGCATTTACACAAACGCCTCAGTTTCAGCCTTATGAAGCCAAAAAGAAATGTGGGGCAACCAGGACTTGAACCTGGGACCTACGGGTTATGAGTCCGCTGCTCTAACCAACTGAGCTATTGCCCCAAATGAAATAAAAATAGGGTAGCGCAGAGGGACGCAATTTAGCAAGTTCGAACTCAAAATTGAAGAGTTATAAAATTTTTTACTATAAGGTGGTTGGTGGTTTTAAGGCATAGAGAGTGAGGGTTTTGGGTTATTTGAATTGGTAGCTTTGGGGAAATGGTCAAAAGGAGTATTATAGATGGGCCAATGAATACGACTGCTGTTTTAAACGCGCGACAGAAAAACACGAGTCGCGTTTTATGGGCTTCTAATTTGCTCAATGAGCCATTATTTACGTTGTATGGCTTTTTGGGGTTCATCTTATATAAAGATCTGGGGGCTTCGGCGTGGGTCATCGCCTTGATGACGACGTTAAAGCCGGTCGTTACGATCCTATCATTTTATTGGGCGGCGGGGAAAAAGCGGCTGAAGTCGAATGCGATGTGGGCTGGCGTTTTCATGCGGGTCCCTTTCTTGCTTTGTCCATGGGTCGATGATGTTTGGTTCGTGGTAGCTGCTGCGGTCAACTATATGTTCTGGTATCGAGCAGGCGTTCCGGCGTGGCTGGAGATCTTGAAGCGAAATATCAAGAGGGGGCGGCGGGAACGGTCGTTTTCTCTGAGTTCAGGGCTGGCTTATGCCGAAGGGGTTGTGCTGGCGCTGGGGATGGGGGGGCTGTTGGACCGGGAGCCGGGGCTGTGGAAGTTTCTCTTTTTCGGCGCAGCGATTGTAGGGCTCTTTTCAGTCGTGCTGCTGAGTCGAATCGATGTGGAAGAAGAGGTCGAAGAGAAAGAGGTTATTTCTTGGAAGGAGCGGGTGGTTCGGCCGTGGCGGGATAGCTTGCGGCTGATGCGGGAGAGACCCGACTTTTCGCTCTTCCAGTGGGGCTTTATGCTCTGTGGTTTTGGTGTGATGTTGATCCAACCGGCGTTGCCGCTTCTGGCGGTCGATGCTCTTGGCATAAGTTATATCGAGATGGCAGCAGCCATTTCGGTCGCGAAGGGACTGGGCTTTTCGTTTAGCTCTCCACTGTGGGGGCGAATGTTCGAGCGGTTTTCTATCACGCAAATTACCAGCGGCGTTTTCTTGTCATTTGGTCTTTTTCCATTGTTGCTCGCTTTGTCGCCATTCGGTTTGGGTTGGTTGTATGCCGCCTATTTTTGGTATGGGGTAGCGCAGGGGGGATGCCATTTGGTATGGAACATGTCGGGGCCTCTTTTTGCGGGGAAGGAAGACAGTTCGAGATACACGGGTGTCAATGTGGTGTTGGCTGGTTTAAGGGGGGCGGTGGCGCCTGGTTTGGGAAGCTGGCTTTCGATGTTATGGGGCCCTATTCAAGTCCTCTGTATCGGTGGAGTCCTTTGCTTCTATAGTGGCTTCTGGCTCTTTCGCCGAAAAGCAGTCCAAACATTCTGAGTTCTGCAGTATAATTTTGATTTGCTTGTGTATAAACTCCGGGGCTAGGTATAGGAGAAATATGCGATCGATTCACTCTTCATTGATTGCCTTGGCTCTTGTTGGCAGCGCGTTTGCTGAAGAGAGGGGGAAAGGCGAAGTCGCTTCTGTCGTGTTGACGCGTTCAGATGCGTTGCCTCCCGAAATCCAGGGGGCGACCGACCCTTATTTCGAGGGGTATGTCCAGGCGCTCGTCGATGTCCACTATTCGGAATATCGAGTCATTGTGATGGTCAAAGACCGGAAAGTATGGCTCGCCAATCTTCCATCTAATCAGTTGATTGCAAATTCGATCGTCTCATTCGTGAAAGATGTTCCGGGTGTGAAGGAAGTCTATATTTTAGATGGTGTGCCTCCGGAAGACGCTGAACTCAGGGAAAAATATGTTCGTCGTCCGCAAAGCAGTGGGGTGTGGTTCCCGCAAATGACGGAGCTTTTCCAGCCGCTTGTGGCCGACCCGCGCAATGTGACTTATATTTTAGGCTGGCGCAGTGGCGATCGGGTGTGCGGTAGTAAGGCGGCCAACTTTTCATTGGGCGATGATTTTGCGATTTACCGGTGGTTGAATGCTGTGTGGGGAGCTGATATCCAGATCAGCATCGAGGCGGGGATTTGGGCGGTGTTTAACATGGATCCTAGCCCCGACATCGCGGGAGGAACAGAGCTGGTCAATACCGACTATTATGTGGGGATCCCAATCACGTTGGCGAAAAACAAGTGGTCGTTCCGTTTAAGGGCGTATCATATCTCGGGTCACTTGGGCGATGAATACATGGTCAATCATCCAGGTGTTGTACGGGTCAATCCAAGTATTGAGGCAATCGATTTCTACACTTCTTATCAAGTCACCGATGCGGTGAGGGTGTATGTGGGGCCAGGCGTTTATGTCCATAGCGATCCTTCGTTTCCCTGGAAGCCGATTTACATCCAATATGGCACGGAGGCTCGCTTCTGTGGTCACAAGTTCTACTATCAAAAGCTGTATGGAACCTTCTTTTTTGCGATGCACATTCGCAACTTAGAGCAGCTCCACTACAACTGGGATGGTACTTATCGAATCGGCTACGAATTTTCTAAATTGCAGGGGATTGGGCGTAAATTCCGTCTCTTCCTCGGCTATCACCAAGGCTATTCGCTCGAAGGGCAATTCGCTAAGGAGCGAACGCAGTACTTCGAATACGATATGAACTACGGCTTCTAAGAAAGTCGAAATTCGGAAGTAGGAATGGGGAAGTATTTCGAGGCAGTTCTCAAAACTGCCTCTTTCTTTTTGTGGCCAAAAAATTTCCCTTTCTCTTAACATATTTTTAATTTTTGGAGGTAGGGATGGGAATTTGTTCGTTGTTCTCTTGTTGCTTCAACATAGAACATTCACCGCCCTCCTCTCCACTGAGACATTCCCCCTTTAAACAAGGACAGCCGCCTGTGATGGAAGGGGTGGATATTTCACCTCCTCATGAACCCCGTCCTAAAGGACGGGGAATGATTTGGGAGGAGTTTCGAACTCCTCCCAAATTTGGATGTGAATTACCCGGCCCTAAAGGACCGGGTTTCAGGAGACCTCATGAAGGTTTCTCGAGACGGCGAGAATCCTCTCCGCATTTGCCTTCTTCGACAGACCATAGTTCGTCTGATTTAGGAGCGAGCCGGCGAGATTCGATCGAGGAAGAACGGAGAGTTAGGCCGGAGGCCCCTTTGTACGATTCAGATGATGAGGGAGGAGGAAGGTTTTGCTCCATTTGTCCGAGGAAGTCATCGGAGGAGTTGGCGGAGAAAAAAAGTGCGCCGATCATAACAGAAAAGGAATCGATTTTAGAATTCATTCGAAAAAGAAATGAAGAAGCGCGCCGTGAGAAAAGCGAAAAAAAACGAATGGAATTCGAGCAAAAGTGCCTTGAACATCTAGTAGGGCAAGAGAAAGGCAAGGGCTGGGGACTTCATCGTCGTGTAGTGACTGATAGAAGTTTATGCGATGGGCACAAGACAAAAGCCGTCGTCGCAAACAGGGCCGTCTTTTCCAAGGGGTAATCGGTTCTCGAAAAACTTGCGGAGGACGGAGAGTCCTTGCTCGGCGGTTTGGATGCAGTAGAAGCAGTTAGAGACCCATTCAGAGCCTTTGGTGGTGCCGGTCTCTCGGTTGAGTTGGAATCGGGAGGTGACTTTTCGGCGCCAGTAGTCGGGTTCTCCGAAGAGGAGGATAGGGTTGATCGGGCAGCTTCCGGTTTTGCGGCGTACTTCTTCGAGGGTGTATTCAAAGTCCATGCCGATGCCGCCGGGAAGGAAGATCGGGATATCGAGGAAGAATTCCGATTGTCGTTCGACAAGTCGGTCGAGTCGGTAGGTCATTTTCGCGTCGATGTAGGGATTTTGTTTTTGTTCGTGGATGACGCCTTTGTCTTTCGCGCGGAAATCGACGATGTTTGCGCAGGAGAGAATGCCGAGGCGGCGAGCGACTCGGTTGCCCACTTCCATAGCGCCGGGTCCTCCGCCGGTGAGGAGGGCGAGAGGTGTCTCTTTAGTGAGAAGGGGATGGTCGACTTTGCTGCGTAGTTCGAGAACGCCTTGGAGAAGGGCAGTGAGTTCTTTTTCGAAATTTCCTTCGAGGAGATTGGAGCCATAAACGCCGAAGACGGTCGCTTTGCGGAAGGTCTCGACGAGGGAGAGCGGCACGAAGAGGCCTGATTCTTTTTCAGGGCGCAGCACGTATTGAAGAATGTGACCGCTTTGGGCATCGACCCAGTAGACGGGAATGCCGAATTTGGAGAGGTCGATGAGCATGGCTCGGTCTTCGTGGGAGAAATAATCGCCGAAGGAGTTGGAGGGGAATTGGAAATAGATTCGCTTCAGGCAGCGGGTGACGAGGTCGGAGAGGAGCATCCGTTTGAGGAGGGGAGTTGGAAAGTGGCGTGAGAGGAGAATTCCTTGTGAGGTGATGAGGCCATCTTCAATAGCGCGGAGAAAGGGGTATTGGGGTTGGTGTTCGATGTATTTTTCGACGAGAAGGGCTTGTCGGGAGGGGTGAGAGAGACCGGGGAAGTCGTATTTATAGGGGTCGCGGGTAATCCAGTCGTTGGCTTTGAGCTCTTTCATCTGGGTCCCTTTGACGACGAAGACGGAGGCGAGGTGGTTGGCTGGCGCGGGGGCTGTGGCAAAGGCTTCAAACAGGCTTTTGGGATTTTCGAGGGCGGAGAGGAGTTGGTCGCGGTCGGAGAAGAAGACGTGTTCGCGGTGGGGTTCGAGGGTGTAAAATTCAAGGGGGATGTCGTCGAGGAGTTGGGTGGAGTGGCCGTAGAGTTCGTAGATGTCGCCTGAGGCGAGGGTGTCGGGTTGAAGGACGTTGGCCGAGGTGTGGTGATAACCGGGGGGAAGGAGGGCGTCGACCACGCGGGCGTAGACGGTGCGGATGTGGAGGGGGGCGGTGCGGACGAGGAGGACATCATTTTTAGGGGGAAGGCGGGGGACATCGGGTTGCCAGATATGGTGGAGGTGGAGAAGTTGGCGGGTCTGGGATAGGTTTTTAACGAGGGCTTTGGCGAGAGTGGGTAAAAAACCATAAATGGTGGGTTCATAACCGATGGTGCCGTCGCGAAGCGAGATGAAAGCGATGGTGCGCCCTTCGATTTTTTCTAAAATAAGGTCATGGCTTCCTTCGTATCCGCCGAGGGAGAGAAGGGGGCGACCTTTTCGATCGGAGCGGCTAAACATCCGGAGGAGATACTCGGGGTCACGCACCCGTCTTCGTTCGTCGTCGGCAAAGAGTTTTCCGATGTAGGCGCCGAGAGACAAGAGCTCGAGCATGGCGGCGCTCAGCTTACCAAGTGGGTAGAGTTCAAGCGAGATGCGAGCCGAGTTGCGGAGGCGGTCCCATTCGATCTCTTTTTGGGTGCTGTTTAGGCCGAGTTGGGCGAGTGTACTTTTGAGGTTGAAGAAGATGTGATCTGATGGCAGCTCATAACCGACGAAGACAGGGGAGATGTTTTCGATGAGGACGGTGACGAGTTTTCCCTTCTTCGATTTTTTTTCTTCGACGATCTTGCCGTCGGGGGTGACGAGGTCGTAGTGCTGAGGGGTTAAATAGCTCTCCACTATTTTCCCCTTTTCTCGTAGCGGCCCATTAGTTCTGCTTGGGCGAGGATATGTCCTTGCATGGCGTGTTCGACCTGTTTTTTGGTGGCGCCTGGAGCGAGGTGGAGAAGAGTGTCGAGAGCGTAGAGCTTGAAGAAATAGCGGTGTTCTCGATCGGGTGGGCAAGGGCCGTAGTAACTATTTTTTCCGTCGGTGTTGGCCCCTTGGATCCCGGGCGGGGGTGTGTGTTCGGCGATGGAACGAGTGGCAGGGGGGATGTTGAAGACAACCCAGTGGTCCCACATCCCATCGGGGCGTCGGTCGCGGGGGACATCGGGATCATCCATCAGGAGGACGAGCGCTTTAGCAGCCGCGGGAACGTCGTGAAATTCGAGGGGTGGGTTGATATTTTTTCCTTCGCAGGTGTAGAGTGAGGGGATTTTTCCCTCGGCAGGGAAGGCGGAGCTGGTCAGGTGCATCGGCAAATCCTTGAGTGGAATTCAACCGGAGAATAAACTCTCTCTGTTAACCTGGAAAGAAAAAAATGCGAAGCTTCGGTACTCATGACGGCTCCTTTCATGCGGATGAGGTGACTGCCTGTTCGCTTCTCCTCTTGTTTGGGCGGGTTGATCGGGACAAGATTTTCCGGACAAGAGATCCGGAAATGCTTGCTCGGTGTGAGTATGTGTGTGATGTGGGCGGGGTGTATGATCCTCTCCGGAAGCGGTTTGATCACCACCAGGCCGAGTATCGAGGTCCCCTCAGTTCAGCGGGGATGGTGCTCCTCTATTTGAAAGAAAATGCGCTCATCGATTCTCATCTTTATGATGGGTTAAATAAGTCGCTTATTTTAGGGGTAGATGCTCATGACAATGGCGTCTCCAAGCTAGAGGTGGGGACGGCGAGTTTTTCGAATGTGGTCTCTAATTTTTTGCCGATTGAATATGACGTGACCAGAGAGGAGATGGACCAGGCCTTTTTTACGGCGGTCGATTTCGTTGTGGGGCATCTCGACCGACTCAAGAAGCGATTTGCTTATACAAAGGCGTGCGAAGCGTTGGTGCGCGACAAGATGAAAGAGGGGGGACAGGTGCTCCTCTTTGAAGAGTCGCTTCCTTGGATGGAAAACTTTTTCGAACTCGGTGGCGAGGTGCATCCCGCGCAATTTGTAATCATGCCTGCGGGTAAGCACTGGAAATTGCGGGGAATTCCGCCCTCTCTTAACGAGCGGATGAAGGTGCGAAAGGCTTTGCCTGAAGCGTGGGCTGGCCTGCAAGACGAAGAGCTCAAGAAGGTGAGTGGCATCTCGGGGGCCATTTTTTGTCACAAAGGCCGTTTTATCTCTATTTGGGAAACAAGAGAAGACGCGCTGAAGGCTCTGTATATTGCATTAAAGAGGTAATAGATGTCGACGATATTTGGTTTGATCATTGAGGGGAAGATCCCTTCAAAAAAGGTGTTTGAAAATGAGCGGATTTTGGCGATTGAGGACATTCATCCTGTCGCTCCGGTTCACATCTTGATTATGCCGAAAAAGCCAATCCCTAACTTGCAGAGCGTGGAGCCGGGCGATTGGCCTCTCATCGCCGAGTTGTTGCAAGTCGCGCAAAAAATAGCAGAGGAAAAGGAAGTTGAAGAGGGCTATCGCTTATTGACCAACAATGGCCCCGATGCAGGGCAAACGGTCTTCCATCTCCATTTTCACTTGATCGGTGGGCGGGTGTTAGGAAAGATGTGCTAACCACAAAAAGCCGCGAAACGCGGCTATTATTCACCACTGAGCCCACTGAGATCACTGAGGCCGCGAAGCGCGGCCTCAGTGATCTCAGTGGGCTCAGTGGTGCAATTCTTTTGTGAGCGCTCTGTGGTTATTCTGGATTGAGGATGGCGTAGATGTCCCCACAGAGCTCGGGATCGGGATGGGCTTTTAACTTCTCAAAGAGCACGTCTTTGTCCATCCACTTCGAATAAACCATTTTCTCTGTGTTGTAGAAACAAGCGTTGAAGTGGCGGTAGCCGAGCGCATAGAGATGGTCAAGGCAGGGCTTGGTTTTGGTTTCTAAGTATTCGGGGAGGAATTCAAAGCTCAAGTAGGGAATGGCGCGTGTAAGGCCTTTGAGCACAGTGAGTTCGTATCCTTCGACGTCGATCTTGCAAAAATCAGGGATACCGTACTGGTCGATGAGAGCATCGAGGGTGGTCGTAGAGATGGTGATTCTTTTGTCCCATGTTCTCCAACTTTCCCAGGCTTGGAATCTCTCGAGTATGGTCCATTCTGGGCTAGCGGTAGAGAGGGTGGTAGCGCCAGAGTTGATGAAGAAGGGGACTTCGCCAATGTGATCGGAGCAGCCCATTTGGAGAATTGTGACGCTTTCATAACGGGCAAAGCGATGGCGAAGCGACTCAGCGCATTCAGGTTGCGGTTCAAGACAAACGATTTTCTTGGGGCGGAGTTTTAAGTAGAGATCGGTCTTGTCTCCGAGGTGGGCGCCGACGTCGAAGATGAGGCAAGGCTTTTTCTGGATGTAATAGGTCATGTCAAGAGCGAAGAGAGGGAAGACTAGGAGAAGAAGGGGGAGCCATTTTTTCATCAGGTCTCCGGAAACCCGGTCCTCTGCGGAATCTTAAAAAAGCGCGGGGGTTCGCGCTTTTTTAAGCGGAGCAGGCCGGGTAATTCACATCCAAATTTGGGAGGAGTTCGAAACTCCTCCCAAATCATTCCCCGTCCTTTAGGGCGG
>JAGWKU010000069.1 GCA_028873375.1 Verrucomicrobiota bacterium | reverse complement strand
AATGTATCGGCATCGAATTTTTTACTGGCCTCTAGAATTTTTTCATCAATTGGTTTACGTCGTGGCATAGGACCTCCTTAAATTTGAGGTACTTACTATGCCATATTACCCGGTCTGCTATCAAAAAATTTTAGTTAAATCGCCCTGGCATAAATGGATGATTGTTTACTTTAAACACACATTCCTCCTGAATTCTCTTTCTAGAGAGTCTTCAGGTCATGTGCTCCTTCAGAAACTCTCTCAATCGAGGTTTGATTATTTTGAGGGCATTCGACCCTCGGGTTATTTTAAAAATACTCACGTTCAGCGCTTCGGCAATTTCCCGTTGAGGAGCCTCTTCTTTAAGCAAGGCTTTAATCACCTGGAAACGCTTTCCCAAATCATCTTTTTCTTCGAGCGTTAAAAAGAGATCGAAAAACTCCTTAAAACGCTCTTTGGTTTTGATCTCTTCACACAGTTTCAAAAACTGTCGCCAACCATCTTCTTCCTTCATTGAAGGTCCTTTATTTTGTATACATGTAATGCTACACCAGTACATTGATTTAGGTCAACAAGAACTAAAAAAGGAAAGGAACCCTTTTAAAGTTAACGACTTTCGGAGAGCTCTTTGGAGCGTTTGGCGGCGGCTTCGATCGCCGATTGGAAGTGTTTGTCCACTTGGAGCTGGGTCATGACGTCGAGACCGGCTTGCGTGGTGCCGTTCGGCGTGGCGATTTGGAGCAGGAGATCAGCGGGAAGGGCTCCTTTGGAGATGAGCCGCGCAGCACCTGTGAAGGCTTGGGCGGCGATTTTGAGAGCTTGGGGATAGGGCATGCCTTGCTTTTCTCCGGCGCGGGCCATGGCATCGACGAGGCGAAAGACAAAGCCGGGGCCGCTGCCGGCCATGCCGCAGGCAATGTCCATCATCGATTCGGGCACTTCGGCGATCTCGCCAAGGGAGGCGAAGAGGAGGTTGCCGAGCGATTTGAAGTCTGGGGTACAGCGGGGGCCGTAGGTGAGAACCGTCATCCCCTCGCCGACTTGGGAGGCGAGATTGGGCATGGCGCGCAAAACTTGCGCTTCAGGGCCTAGGTGCTTTTGGAGCGCTTCGATCTTGGTGCCGGCGAGGATCGAGATGAATTGTTTGCCGGCAAGGCCTCCGACGAGGGAGAGCTGCCGAAGGGCCTCCTCGGCTTGCTGAGGGCGCATGCCGAGGAAGATCAGGTCGCTTTCTTGGACGAGGGTTTTGAGGCTGGTTGAAGTGATGCCGAACTTCTGCTCATTTTGCTTCATTTTAGCCGCATCTCGGCGGATAAAGGAAATATGAGAACGGGGCACAATCCGGGCCCGATCGATGCCTTGAAAAAGAATCTGCGCCATATGGCCAAATCCCATGAATCCGATGCGCGTTTCACTTGTTTTCATCATTTTGCAGCCTATCTAAAAAAATCGCATTTCCGCTAGAGAAAGAAATGTTTCTATAAAGTATACTAGAGATGAATCTTAAGCCGAGTAAAATTGAATTGAAAGAAATATTTCGAAAAGCGTTTGGGATCTATTCGGGCGAGTGGACAAACACACTCCGCTTTGCTCGATTAGCAGCTCTCTGGGCCTTTGGAAGCTCGTGTCTAGACACCCTGTCTGACGGCCTGTTTTTGGAGCACATCGGCGCTCCAGCTCTCCCTCGCGTCTACCTCGGCATTGCGCTCGGCATGATCGCGGTTTCGACAGTCGTTTTGAACCGGCTCAAAGCGACAAGCCCCTATCGGATTTTGACGGTCGCAATGGGCTGCGGAGCTCTTCTCTGCGCGACCGCCGCCTTTTTTGTAGCAGGAAACCCACCCGACTGGTTCTGGTATGTCATGAAGGGCACCTCCCGAATGTTCTTCGCCGTCATGATCGCCGTCAGTTGGACCTTCATCGACCAATACCACGACCTCCAGGACGCTAAAAGAGTCTATTCGCTCTATAGCGCTGCCTATTTCGTCGGAACCATCGTCGCAGGCCTTACGATTGGCTTCTTCCTGGACAAAATCGGCTTCTCGTGGCTTTTGGCAGCAGCAGCCATCTCCATTCTCGCAGGCCTCCTCCAAGCCAGAAAGATCGCAAGACGGGCCACGGCAATCCACGACGACAGCGTCGAAGGGGTCTTTTCGGGCAGCCGCGACTCGTTCTCTTCCGTCATCCGCCTCATTATCCGTTCCCGCTTTGCATTGGCCCTCCTCCTCCTCAGTCTCTTTACCCAGCTCCTCATCACGGTGACTGAATTCAATTACCTCGAAACCTTTGGTGCCTCGTTCAAAGAAGGAGCCTCCGCCCTCCAAAGTGAAGGCCAAATCGCCGAGTTCTTGGGCAAATGCCGCGCCTGGATCTCGTTTTGCAACATCTTAGTCGGCCTCTTTTTCTACAGCCGCTTCGTCCGTCGAACCGGCCTCCAAAACGCCATCCTAGTCACCCCCCTCTTCTTCGGCGCCGTTTACTCTGGATGGGTCCTCCAAGATTCGATGCTCTTCGCCGTGCTCGGATTGATCGCCGTCGACGGGATTCTTTTCACCATTGAGGACAACAGCTTCAACCTCCTCTCCAATGCCGTTCCGACCAAGCTCAAGTCGAAGGTGCGGATCATCAACGATTCTTTTTTTGAACCGATTGGAATGTTGATCTCGGCCCTCCTCCTCTTCTGCTTCCAGTCGGGCAGTAAATGGCTGGGGCTTGGACTCACCGCCTTCGTTCTCCTCTTGACCCTCGTCATTCGCAGCAACTACTCTTCGGCTCTTCTCAACAACCTCCGCGATAACGCCCTTCATTTTGAACGGACGTTCAAAGGGTGGCTCGCCGCTCTTGCGCGCCGCGATCAAAAAGAGGCCAAACGGGACATCTCGAAAGCCCTCCACCTCCACAATGAAGAGACGCAGATGCTCGCTATCGAAGGGCTTCTCCAGCTCGGCGACCCCTCCTCGATCCCCGAAATTCTCGAGGTGGTGAGCCGCCTTGGCACCCTCTCGAAAATCCAATTGCTTCGAATCCTCGAAAACAGCCCCTTTGCCAACGACTCGCGAGTCATCGAAGCGATCGACCGGTGGATCGATGAAGGAGAATCCCCGGAACTCTCGAAATGGGCCAACTTCTACCTCGCAAAACGGGGCCTCCACCATCCCGAAAAAGTAGAAGATGACCTCGATCACTCCGACCTCCTCCTCCGAGGAGCCGCGATCCTCACTCTCAAAAAATCGCTTGCCAACCCCACCCTTGAATACGCTGCCCTCAACCGGACCATCGCAGCCAAAAAACTCGAGCTCATGCTCAAATCGACCCGCATCGACGAGATCAGCATGGCCCTCGACATCCTCGCTGAGGACAACTCGCTCGAAGCCGCTGAACGGGCCCTCCCGTTCCTCTCCCACGAATCAGTTCTCGTCAAACGCTCCTCCGCCCGCTGCATTGCCCGCCTCGCCGACAAGCGATTCGCCAGACACGCCCCTCGCCTCATCGAAGAACTCGGCAATTCGCGCGATAACACCTTCCGCCTCCACCTCCTCGACGCCCTCGGCAAGATCGCCGATACCACGATCGTCAAAGAGATCCTCCTCGCCAGCCTCCACTTTCGCCCGAGCGAGCGGCGCAAGACAGAGGAGATCATCGTGCAAATGGGACTCAAAACAGTTCCTCTCCTCCTCTCCCTCACAAAAGACATTGCCCTCCCCGAACGAGCCCGCATTCTCGCCGGAAAGATCCTTTCTCGCCTCGCTCTGCCCCAGCTCCAAGCCAATCTGATCGACATCCTCGACATCGAAATCGAGCGAGCTTACTTCTACTTCTATTTTGCCCACACGATCCAAAAAAACTATCCGCTCTACGACCTAGAAATGCTCCAAAACGCCCTTCTCGCCGGCTATCAGTCGGTGATCGACTTCGTCATCCACCTGCTTGGCGCCGCAGGTTCGATTGAAGACCCCGAAATGCTCGTCCGCGCCCTTCACAGCAAGAACGGAAAACTCCGCTCCCATGCGGTTGAGAGCCTCGAAAAGACGTGCGATGTCCGGATCTTCCGCCTCATCGCCCCTCTCATCGACGATCTCCCCCTCGAAGAAAAAATGGCCGCCTGCCTCAACTGGCAAGGCGACTATCCCCGTCTCACCCTCTCTGAACTCCTCGACAAACTCGAACGCTCCCCCACCCTCTTCGACAAAATTGTCGCAACGCGACTCAAAGCAAAGCTACAAATTCCCGGTTGGCGTCAAACTCTGCGCGAGCAGATGAAGCAATCGGACGAAACCTTCCATCAACTTGCCTATGAGCTGTTAGAACATGAAACCCTTTAGCCTGATTGAAAAAACTTTCTTTCTGAAAAAACAGCGTCTCTTTGCGGAGCTCGACTTCGAATTGCTCCTCTCGATCGCCGAAAAACTCCACGACGACGATTACGATGCTCAGGAGAAGATCTTCCTCTGCGGCCAGGTCGCAAACCGGATCTACTTCATTGCGATAGGCTCTGTCCAACTCTTCGACGAGCGGATGCGGCTCATCGCCGAACTTCCCGCTGGAGACTTCTTCGGCGACGAATCGCTCTTCAACGAACTCCCCCGCTCTTACACCGCGGTTTGCAAAACCGACGCCCTCCTCCTCACCCTCTCTCGCAGCCACCTCCTCTCCACCATCTCCGAATGCCCCTCTGTCGCCGTCTCCCTCCTCCAAATTTACGCCAATAACCTCCCCTGCCGCTTCATGAAAGGAGTCCCCCAACTCACATGAAGATTCGTACCCGCCTCTTCCTCTTCCTCCTCCCCATCCTCATCAGCGGCATTACCCTTGTTGCCACCCTCCTCTCCTACAAACTCTACAATGAGATCGTCGAAAGTTTTCGAGGCCGCCTCAAAGCCGCTGTCGTCAGCACTGCCGCGCTAGCCCGAGAAGAGATGGCCGACGTCGAACTCTCCCGCCTGCGCGAATCGCTCCAAATCACCAGCCTCTCGTTCATTCCCCTCAAATCGATTCCCGCTCACATCAACCCCTCCCGCGTTTACATCACTCCCGTCTACCCTTCTGAAACCGGCAAACAAATGACCGGCTACGCCCCTCTTCTCGACGCGCAAGGATTTGTCCGCGGCATGATCGTCGCCGACGCCAACGCCGACCTGATCAATCACAAGTTTCTTCACAGCCTCTTTCTCATCGTCACGAGCGCCGTGGGTATCATCGCCCTCCTCGTCGCCACCCTCTACTACATCGCCAACAAAATTTCCCGCCCCGTCCAAACCCTCAACAATTCAGCCCTTGCGATTGCCGCTGGCCAATACGGTGAATCGGTCGCCACCTCCGGCCCCCAAGAAATCGTCGAACTCTCCAACACGCTCAATACGATGAGCGAATGCCTGCTCGAGAACATCAATCGCCTCAAAGAAAATTCGCTCCTCCGCGAAAGAATGTACGGCGAATACGAGTGTGCCATGCTCCTCCAGCACTTGATGCTCCAAAAGAACATCGATAACTGCCGCTCCGATGCCGTCGCCGTCAAATCGATCACCCTCTTTTCCGACAGCCCCCGCGGCCTCCTCCTCGACTTCCCCAAACCCGATCAATCCCACCTCTTCCACATTCGCCTCGCCGAAGCCGACACTCCCAGCTTCGAAGGAATGTACGAACTCCTCACACAATACAAACACGCCAAAGAATGCCCTACCCACACCACCCTCACCTTTGACCGCTCCACCTCCACTCTCTCCACACAAGGCCCTCTCACCCCCCTCTTTTGGTCCGTCGCGGGCCAACGCCTTCTCCCCCTCAAAGACCATTCCATCCCCCTCGAGTCAGGCGACTTTTTCTTCCTCTTCAATCAAGGTCTCCTCAACTTTCTCAAAGACCCTCAAGAGCTCCTCACCAAAGTGCTCAAAGTCTTTGCTCAAGACGGTCTCGAAACCACGGCCTCGATGCTCCACAAAGAGCTCCTCTTCGCCTCCAAGCGCAAAGAACTCCTCGAAGACATGCATCTATTGTGTTTTCAGATTTTGAATCCCTAAAGAACGCAAAAGTCAGAATGCAGAGTGCAGAACTAGCAGCTTTACATTTGCCATGCCATTTCGTATGTTAAAGAAATGAAGAACAAGATCTATGAAGAGCTCGTCGAGCGGTCAAAGGAGATCCAGAGGTATCAAGGGATCTTGACTCTGCTCCACTGGGACCAAGAGACGTGTATGCCTGCAGGAGGCATTACGGCCCGCAGCGAACAAGTCGCCCAACTCTCGGCCTTCATCCACGAACAAAGAACCTCCCGCTCCTTTAAAGCCCTGCTCAACAAATTGGTCTACATCAATACCGGCCGTCCCAAAGTAAAACACCTGTCCCGCACCCAACAAGCCTGTCTCCGTGAATGGAGCCGCGATTTTTGGCGCGCGACAAAACTCCCCGCCTCCTTCGTAAAGACCTTTTCGCAAGTAACCTCCGAGGCGAGCCAAATTTGGGCGATGGCGAAAAAAGACAACAACTTCAAACTCTTCGCCCCGTTCCTCAAAAAGATCATCGAGCTCAACCAACAAAAAGCCGAAATCTGGGGCTTTGAAGACCATCCCTACGATGCCCTGCTAGAAGCATACGAACCGTGCATGACCTCTCAGCGCGTCTCCCACATCTTTGACGGCTTGGAGCACGAGATCAAACACCTGCTAAACAAAATCCAAGACGCCAAGAAAATCGATCACCGCTTTTTACAAAAAACCGTCAGTGAAGAGAAACAAAAAGAGATCGGAAAGTGGATCATGTCGAAGATGCCGGTCGACGAGAGTTATACACGGCTCGACATCTCTTCCCACCCCTTCTCGATGGCGATCCATCCATGCGACAGCCGCATCACGACCCGTCACGTGCCCAATGCCTTCATGAGCAATATCTTCTCCGTCCTTCATGAATCGGGCCACTCGATGTATGAAATGGGCCTTCCTGCAGAGCAATGGGGCACCCCTCTTTGCGAAGCCGCCTCTCTTAGCGTTCATGAGAGCCAATCGCGCTGGTGGGAAACGCTCATCGGCCGAAGCCTCCCCTTCTGGAAGCACCATTATCCCGAGCTACAAAAGATCCTTCCCTCTCATCTCCAACACGTCTCCCTCGAGCAATTTTACCGCGCGATCAACCATGTCGCCCCCTCCTTTATCCGCGTCGAAGCCGACGAAGTGACCTACTGTCTCCACATCATCCTCCGCTTCGACATCGAAAAACGACTCATCTCCGGAAAACTCGCCGTCCAAGACCTCCCCGACGCCTGGAACGCCAAGTTCAAAGAGCTCTTCGGCATGACCCCACCGACCAATGCCCAAGGATGCCTCCAAGACATCCACTGGTCGCTTGGAGACTTCGGCTACTTCCCCACCTACGCCCTCGGCAACATTCTCGCCGCCCAACTCTTCGTCCCCTTCGCCAAACACCATCCCAACTGGGAAGAACAAATCAAAAAAGGCGACCTTGCCTTCATCCGCGAATGGCTCAAAGAGAACGTCCATCGACATGGCCGTCTCTACAGCCTCGACGAGATCGTCAAAAAGGTCACTGGCAAACCTCTCTCCGAAGCAGCCTACTGCCACTATCTCAAGAAGAAGTATTCAGAAATCTATCATCTCCATGATGTGCACCATGGGCAAGGCGAAAAGAGCGCCGCCGCCCGGCTTCACTAAA
Organism: Verrucomicrobiota bacterium; assembly: GCA_028873375.1. GTDB lineage: Bacteria > Chlamydiota > Chlamydiia > Chlamydiales > SM23-39 > CAITMJ01. The sequence continues at coordinate 1,476 of JAGWKU010000069.1, read as the reverse complement.
AACGAAAGCAACGTCGAATGCTTTTTTCGTTTACGAAAAAAAACAAATAAATTAATTTGGTCCCCTTTTCGGGGAACCTATGAGAATTTTCACTTTTCTCGCTCTAGTAATAACAACATTTAGCTGGGCCGAATGTTCAAATGGCTCTAATCCAGCAAGACGTGAATACGACAATACGTTAGGCCGATTGATCGAAGAGAAATTCCCAAATGGTAAATCCCTCAAGATAAGCTATGATGAAAAAAATCGGGTTATTCAACTTTCAATAGACGACGCTGGCAGCATTTTTTATAAATACGATGACACGCATCTTTTAGAAATATCCCGAATTGCACCAAACGGCGAGAGAGCATACACCCACTCCTATCAATATGACTTTTCAGACGGATTATCGAGTGAGGAGTTAATCTCAAATTTAGGGCAGATTTCCTACAAAAAAGATCCTCTGGAAAGAAGGATGGAGATAGAATCTCCTTATAGCCAAGAGATCTATCAATTAAGTCCAAAAGGCCTGGTTATCACCCATACATTAGATGAAAAAACTGTTGATTACCAATATGATGATGACAATCAAGTTATTGCCGATGCAAATAAAACTCCAAATTACTCCACAGAATACGATTGTAACGGCAGAATAACAAAAAAGATCTCCCCTGAAACAAGAATCTATTTTGAATTCGATGAAGATGGAAGGCTAATAGAAGCTGTTTCAGATCAATCAACTGTCACTTATTCCTATGATGATTTTGACCGAAGAACCGAAAAAAGAGTCCTGAAAAAGGGGCAGGAAGAAATCGAAACTTATCTCTATTTTGGTAATAATGAAATAGCTATTTATGACGGCAAAGGCAATTTAAAGCAGCTTCGGGTTCCAGGCCTTTCTTTTGACAATGATGTTGTCTTGCCTGTAGCTATTGAGATTAACGAAGTGGTTTTCGCGCCTCTTCATGATTATAAAGGAAACATTTCCAAGCTTATAGATACAAAAACTAAAGAAGTAATCACTCTCCCCATCATCGACACTTTTGGAGAAAATCTAGCTCAAGTTGTATCTCCAACTCCATGGCTGTTTGCTTCCAAGCATTATGATGCTGAAACCAACCTCGTCTACTTTGGCAGCCGATACTACGACCCTGAGCAGAAACAATGGATAACTCCTGATCCGCTTGGGACTTTGCAACATCCCAATGTTTATCTTTATTGTTTAGGCAATCCTTTGTCCTACTTTGATCCAGATGGGAAATTTGCCATCCCTTTAATAAATATAGCTTGGGGAGCAGGAGCCATCCTTTCCTTTCCAGCCTGGGGAACAGCCGCTTTAGTCACTGCTGCAGGAGCTGCTGCTGGATGGGCTACCTATGAGGTCATCCAAAAGGTAAAAGAAGGTAAACAAAGAGACGGAACTCCAAGATCAAATGAAGCACAGAATGATCAATTTGAAGATGCAGTCAGAGAAATTGAACGAAAATTAGGAAA
>JAGWKU010000146.1 GCA_028873375.1 Verrucomicrobiota bacterium | reverse complement strand
GGGGCACAAAATTTAGCGAACGAGTCATGACAGTAGTCTGCACTCTTAAGCAGCAAACCAGGAATGTCTTCGAGTATCTAACAGAGGTGTTCCGTTCTCGTCTTGAAAAAGGGCCGGCGCCGCCTGTTCTTGGATAGGGTCAGGCAGCCCCCCTACCCCGTGAACGCGTACGCTACTTCTTTATAAGAACAGATGGATTGAATCATTCGGTTTATGCTCTAAGTTTTTTCCTAAGCATGAACATCTTGGAGTCCTTGTCGTAGCCTTCTCGAGTAACTTCAAGGAATCAGCTGGAAGAAATGCTCTTTGGACTTTCTATATTTTTCGCCATCTCCATTTGCTTCATCAACTGCTTTTTTCTTCACTTCCGCGTATTGTTGAACCTCTTCTGGATGGGTCCTGAGATAGTCTCTAAACCCAATCAACCCTTTCAATTCGTCACTATTAAGAGAGGTTAAATGGACATGATACCTTCGCATTCCTTCTTCTACATCAGGCAAATCGATTCTAAAAAACAAGCGGTTAGGAACGCTGCCCCTAACTCTGAATTCATATCCAGCATCTTGGAGTTGCTTAGACATGGAATCTATGTTCTCTGGAGAGACTGCTATGGCAATGTCTATGATGCCTTTCCCACCCAATCCAGGCACACTGGTGCTACCGACATGTTCAATCAATAGAGAATCTTTAATCAGAGAAGTGATTCTCTCTTTTTCCTTTTGAAAAAGAACCGGGAAAAGCGAGTTATAGGGTTTAAAAACGTACTTTGGAAGAGGCGTTCTGCTCGAATCAGTCGCGCAGAATTCTAAGGCCCAATCGGCTAGCTGATGGAGATTATCTCTTACTGCGGGCTCTTTGATACGGGGAATCCACTCTTCTTGGGTAATCGAATCGCTGATAACAAAAAGTGTGAGCGTCTCCACTCCTTTTTCCTGGCCGATGGCATAAAGGGTCGCAGCTTCCATTTCCACTGCGCTGCATCCATGTTCTCTCACTCGATGGACATCAGCCACCGTTTCGCGAAAAAGAGCCGAAAAACTCCACGCCATGGCGGGATGAAAGGTTGGCAAAGATCGTTCTTTTGCAAAGCGAGTCCATTCGAGTACCATCTGTGAATCAGCCTCAACCACCTGCTGGTTTTTTGGGAGATAGAGATGGGCGACGCCATCTTCGGCAAGGGCTTTATGGCAGAGGACGAAATCGGCGATCTGGTGGGCGTCCATCAATCCGCCGGCTGTTCCAACAGCGATGAATCGCTTGGCGCCGAGGGCGATGAGCTCTTCTATTTTGATCGCAAGCCCAGGAGCTCCTACGCCCCAATCTCCCAGAAGGCCAATCTGACCCTCATTGAAGAGATAAAAGTGGGTGACTGCGTGAGAGGGCTGGAATTCGGGGTGTTGTTTGAGGAGATACTCCATCGTCGATCGCTGGTAGCAGACGAGGACGGTCTCCGGGGCCTTGAAATCCCCTAGATGGCCATACGCTCGCTTATGTTCCAGCAACTTTTCCGCTGTAACAATGGGTTCTTTAGAATTTAGAGGATTCATAAATGAAATAATAAACAAAAACAGATATTTCAGCATATAATTATTCTGATTGTAAATAAAACATTTCACCATTTAATAATGGTGTTAATTAAAATTTAATTTTCACTTCCAGGCAACTTACTCTGTACTAAACAAAAAATAAGTTGACGATACGAATGTTAGCAGACACGCCTAATCCCAGGGCGATTTAACTAAAATTTTTTGATAGCAGACCGGGTAATATGGCATAGTAAGTACCTCAAATTTAAGGAGGTCCTATGCCACGACGTAAACCAATTGATGAAAAAATTCTAGAGGCCAGTAAAAAATTCGATGCCGATACATTC